>JBGOXV010000182.1:0-3315 GCA_041479325.1 Thermoplasmata archaeon | reverse complement strand
TTCCTTTCTTTGCCACGATGGACACATATGTCCAAGCGGGTACTTAATTTATTGGGCACACGATATTGGATGCACAATATATATTTATATTTCATATTGTATACACAATATTGGGCGTACAATACGCCGGACAAAGGAGGCAGGAACAATGATGGAATATCTGGCAAGCGTTATGAACGCGGAGAGGATTAGGAGATTCGAGGATGCACAATGCCCGCTGAACTACTGCAAACACGAGTACAGGGACGTGCGGCCGTGCGGGAAGCCCATTCCGATCAAGAACGTTTAAACTCTTAATACTCAAGATGCGGTGGCTGATACGATGGCAAAGGCAAGTCGAAAAGTGGCAGGCAAGAAGGCGAAGCGAGAGAGCATCAGTGAAGAGGACGTCCGGGCCGCGGTGAAGAAGCGGTACGCAGCGCTCGCTCAGGGCGGGTCGTGTTGCGGATCAGAACCCGAGACGATGTGTCACTGCGGGGACATCTATCCAAAGGCGGACATCATCTCACTTCCCGAAGAAGCGATAGCCGTGAGCGCAGGCTGCGGCAACCCGACCGCGATAGCCAATCTCAAGCCCGGGATGACGGTCGTGGACCTAGGCAGCGGCGGAGGCATCGATGTATTCCTCTCTGCGAAGAAAGTGGGGTCGAAGGGGAAGGTGTACGGGATAGATGCCACGCCGGAGATGATCCACCGCGCAAGAAGGACCTCGAAGGACAACGGCTACACGAACGTCGAGTTCAGACTCGGCGAGATCGAGCACATGCCGCTCCATGACGACGTCGCTGATGTGATCATCAGCAACTGCGTGATCAACCTCTCACCTGACAAGGAGCAGGTGTTCCGGGAGGCGTACAGGGTGCTGAAGCCAGGCGGGAAGCTCGCTGTCTCAGATATCGTTCTGCTGAGGGATCTTCCAGAAGATGTGCGGAAGGACCTGGGCGCATGGGCGGAGTGCGTGAGTGGCGCTGTCGTCGAAGACATTTACATAGGCGCGATCAAGAAGGCCGGCTTCTCGAAGGTCAAGGTCGAGGAGAGAGCTGTCTACACTCACGAGCAGATGAAGGATTACCTGGGCGACACCGAGGCTGCGAGGAAGGCGAAGGTCTCCGGCATAGATCTCTCCCAGTTGGTTGCGAGCTACAAGTTAAGCGCGCTCAAGCCCACGAAGTAAGGTCCATCCAGCTCTCCGCTACGAATGGTTTATTTAGCGCGAGGGCAGTTTCTCTTTCAGGGGAAAGGGGAATGGCAGAACTGCTTCGTTGGCGATTCAAGGTCATTGCTGCGATAGCTCTTGCGTTTGTGATGGCAATCCCGATCGGTCTGTTTGTCGGGAGAGCGGAGAGCGCCAAAGTTGCCCCTGTACTAGTCGACTACGGCAATGACTCCATCGGGCACAATCTCTTAGTGAGTGCTAGCAGCGGAGTGGCTGCGATGGGCCCTCGAACGGTCGACTATCGATGGTATGACATTTTCAATGTCCCGTTTGGTCCGTGGTACCCACAAAGGGCTCTGTACTACACTGGTGGGGGCTACGAAGGGATTTGGTCGAACACTTATCCGTACATCTACAAGCGATATGATTGGAGCGACTACTCACACCAGAACATGCAACTCTACAGCAATATGCGTTTGAACATCACTGCGAGGAACCTGCCCGAGGTCAACATGGGCCACCCAGTGTTCTTGCCGCTGTTCGGCACGACCACGGGCGGAAACGCCACGCTTAACTGGCAAATGCAGTACTTGGATCCCCATTGGGTCGCGGTCTATTATGGTCCTGCTGCTGCGATGTACAATGACGGGTGGTTTATCAATCTCACGGGTGTCACAACGCTAGACAAGGATGCAGCGATGGCCGTCACCGGAATGACGGCCACGGAATTCGACAACTTCGACGCGTATTGGGCGACACACCGCACCGCCCTCTGGAACGCATGGCAACAGTGGCTTGTTGAGAACCAGGCAAACGGAGTGTTCGACATCAACAACATGTATGGGACGCCGATGCAGGTTATCGGCTCCGACCTACAAGGTCAGAAGGTTGGCGATAAGGTTGTCCTGACTCTGGACGTCGCTTCATGGGGAATGGAGGCGCTGATGGCCAGATGGTTGCGAAGTGCGTTCATGCCCACCGAGATCTGGATGGAAGGCTTCTGGATGAACGCGACGATCGGGCCACAGACATCCAACATCTTCATCAAGACTGATGTCGAATACGGCGTCTACGCGTTCATGAGCCGAGCGAACAACAATCCCATATGGCTCTGGAAGCCGCTTCACCAAGATTTCTTCGTGAGCAGCGGCGAGCACCCGAAATCAGAGTTCGACCCCTACGCAAAGAACATCAATCCCGATACCGGGCTCCCTTACACGTACGAGAACTGGAATCCAGGGAGCTCTCAGCACGGCACCAGCGTCCCGTACACCGAGACTCCTTGCGCCTGGAATCTTAGCGCCAACGAGACAATGTCATTCATATGGCCCTCGGGACCCCAGCAGTTTGAGCTGAATGCCGGCGTGAATCAAGTCACCAATCTCTCCAGCAACATGACCATCAAGTACGCCGAGCCGATGCCTGGAGACTACTCGTCTACGTATCTGAAGAATGGGAGCATAGCGCTTAGCCGGGCCAGCCGCACCTTGGAGTACTTTGGCCCGATTGATTTCTGGCATTGGTCCCAAACTCAGAACGCATCGAATCACCAGGTGCTGCGGCAACAGTGGATCGACATACACGACGTTATGCTGCCGGAGAGCACCCCTTGGGTGGAGTTTGGAATGGACGTGACAAACGTCTCGACGCCCATCGCGCAGTTCACTGTCGCTCCTACTGTGTGTGACATCACGACGATGCTCCTTTTCAACGCTTCTGCGTCATCCGATCCCATTGAGCCAGCATCGAACCTCACGTATCGCTGGGACTTTGACGGAAACGGTGTCTTCGATACGTCCTGGAGCAGCGCCAGCACAATCCAGTATCAGTATTCCGCGCCTGGCCATTTCGCTCCCGTGCTACAAGTTAGGAATTCCATAGGATACATCGGATGGACTTCCATCTTCGTGAACGTAACTGACTTGCCCCCCATCGCGTCGTTCTCGGTAGATCCGGCGAGCGGTACGCAGATTCAACTGTTCTCCTTCAACGCCTCCAGCTCGACCGATCCGGAGGATGCAGTGGGCGTTCTCCTGGTGAGGTGGGACTGGAACGGGAACGGTGTGTGGGACACAGGCTGGACGACCGTGAAGACAGCAAGTCATCAGTTCGCCACTCCGGGGACTTACACGGTCTGGTTGCAGGTGAAGGACAGCGGA
>JBGOXV010000181.1:0-3355 GCA_041479325.1 Thermoplasmata archaeon | reverse complement strand
CCTGAGGACCTTCCCGTCCTTGCCGCGCTGCGAGCGGAAGTACCTCGCGTAGGTCTTGTCCCTGCCCGCCTGAGATATTCCGACCGTCCTGAAGCCTTCCTCGACGGCACCATCGCAGACGTCCAGGGCGGAGTGGGACGCGACAACACCTATCTTGGCCTTCTTGAGGTCATAGCCATCCACGATGTCGAAAACCCTTTTCCTGTCGAGCAAGAAATCCCTCCCCTTTCCGAGTTCGAGCGAGGCCTTTCCCAGTCATCGGGTTCAGTCTATTTTACTTTGCGCTCGAACGCTCCAGGGCTAGCTCGTCCAGCCTTATGCCCAGCTGCGAGTACACCGCCTTGAACCCGAACTTCTCGTACAACCTCTTGGCCCTTGGATAGCTCGTGTGAAGGTAGCACGACGAGACCTTGCCGTTGAAGTCCGTGAGTGCGCACTTCATGAGCTCGTCCCCGAGGCCTTTCCCCTGGCGCGCGGGGCTCACGTATATGTCATATATGAGACCGGTGTCGCCCTCTAGCCTGTTGATGACGAATCCGCCATCGATCGTGTATATGGAGTAGTTCTTGTCCGACCTGAACTTCCTGAGCCGGAACCTCGCCTGGAGCATCGACTCATCATAGTACTCGGAGAACAGCCCCAGGAGCTCGCCCTTGTTCTTGTCCGATATCGGGACTGCAGCATGCTCGTACCCCTTCGGTCTGTCCAAGGTCATCCTGATCATCGTGATGGGATCGAACTTCCTCACGAACCTGCCCATGTCCATGGAGAACACCGCCCACGACTTCTTGGACGCCGAAAGGAACCGGACGAGGCAGTCCGCCACGACGAACAGATCATCGCTCTGGGTGGCGACGAGGAGCCCTTGCTTTCGCTCCTGTTCCGAGACAATCCTCGCCTGGTCGCCATCCTCGGTGTAGAAGGCCCAGCCCTTGCGATCCCCGATGGGGACCTCAATCCCGCTCATGGTCGAGGTCCTGCTGAGATCCGGTTTGAGGCCGCTCGAGTCCAATAGGTCGTCTCTCAGCGGCAGGTCGTATGTGGTGACGAGCGAGCATTTCTCACCAAGCCCGGTGGGGATTGCCCTCCCCGTCTGCCAGCGGCTTCCTTTCATGAGCCTAGTGAGGAGACCTTTCTTGCTGTCCTGGACTATGATCTTGGCATAAGGCCTGTCGTCTAGCTCTTTGATCAGACGGTCGACCGATGGTTCGGAGAGCCTGGGCGATCTTGGTGATTGTCTCAGAAAGGCCCTTGCGACCCCTTCGCGCACGGGCACCAGCTCCAAAGAGACGGCGCCTCCGCCGTCGAGAACGGTGAGGACATCTTCCCGCTTGGCGCCGCCCACAATGTTGGTTTCCAGGGGTACCGCTCCCTCAGAAGAAGTAGAAGCCCAGGTTGTGGTCCTTGGAGCAAGTCGCAATCGCTTCGAGGCGGTTCAGCGTACCCTCGATCCTGCGGACGATCATCTTCCCCTCCGCGGGGGACTTCTCCCGCAAGACCTTGACCTCCTTCAGGAGCTCCTCGGCGTCCTTCGGAGTGAGTATCTTCTTCTGCTCGGCCAGCTCGTTTGCCTTGGCCAGGAGCGGAAGACCGAGCTTCTTCGCGAGGTCGGGTACCGGCGATGCGCTCGGGCCGAAGTTGCCGACGCAACCCTTCTTGTTGTCCCAGGACAGGCCGCACTTGGCGCAGGTCGCGTACATCTCGTCGAACTCCAGGAGGTCCCACTCGGTGATCTGGTTCTCCTTCTTGGCGGCCTCCGTCATCTCCTTCCTGAGCTCGGAGGGGACCTTCTCCAGGAGGACCCACTTCGTCTTGACCTCCTTCACAAACGGCTCCAGCATCTTGCGGTCCGCTTCGTCCTTGACCTTCTCGAGGTAGAGCTCGTCCGCCTCTGCCTTCAGCCTCGTCTTCTTGAAGAAGGCGTCCATCTTCTCCTTGCCCAGCTTCTCGGTCGCCTTCTTGAGATCGACGATCCTGTCGACCTCCATGTACTTCTCCCACCTGCCAGGCTCGTCGAAGAAGACCTTGACGGTCGTGAGTTTCTTATTCCTGCAGAGCGCCTTCTCCGATTCCAGCTCAGTGATTGCCATGTTGATTGCCATGCGCGCACCTGTCCGGGTATCACCCTCGTTCGAGGGATAAAACTTTTGCCACGGCCGGCGTAAATTGTCCGCCCACGGCCAATAGTCTAATCTATTTCTTCGCCATCACGATTTTCGCAGCGTTTTCGGAGGATGTTCATGTCCAAAGTCACTATGAGCGTGCTGGCCAAGGATGAGATAGAGCTGGTCCATGAGACCTCCATGAGGATACTCTCCGAGGTCGGGGTCAAGATTGAGAGCCCAGCCGTGCTTGAGCTTCTGAAGAAAGCAGGCGCGAAGGTGGACACCCAGAAAGGACTTGCTTTCCTGAACGAGCGGATTATCTCCGACGCGCTCAAGTCGGCGCCCAGGAAAGTAAGGCTCTGCTCCCGACGGGGCGTGGACTATGAGATACCGGGGGACGACGTCCAGATGATATCTCCGGATGGGCAGCCGCCTGCGGTCTTCGACATCGAAACCGGCAAGAAGAGGCCCTCGAGCCTAAGAGACGTCAAGAACTTCGCTATCGTCTGTGACGCATTGCCTGAGGTCGACTATGTATGGCCGCCAGTAGTGGCAAACGATGTCCCAGAGCAGATGATCAGGGAGTCCTCCTTCTACGAGTTCCTGATGACAATGGCGTACACGTCGAAGCATGTGCAGCACGGGGCCGTGTCCGCCAAGGAGGCGAACTTCCAGATCGAGGTCGCAGCCGCGATTGCCGGTTCGCGTGCCGAGCTGAAGAAGCGACCCTTGTTCTCAGATGTGTGCACGCCCATATCACCACTCAGGTATGACCAAGGCGAAGCAGAAGCGCTAGTCAATCTTTCTCGAGCGGGCATCCCCATGGTACATCTGTCGATGGGAATCGCTGGTTCAGTCACGCCGGTGACCATCTCCGGTACCCTCGCGGTCATCAACGCGGAGAACCTGTGCGGGCTCACGCTGACGCAGGTCGCTAGCCCTGGTGCACCTTCGATATACTCATCCTTCTCCGGCGTTGCGGATCTCAAATCTGGCGTGTTCCTGTGCGGGACTCCGGAGGGTAAT
The DNA here is from genome assembly GCA_041479325.1 of Thermoplasmata archaeon. GTDB lineage: Archaea > Thermoplasmatota > Thermoplasmata > UBA10834 > UBA10834 > COMBO-56-21. The sequence continues at coordinate 224 of JBGOXV010000181.1, read as the reverse complement.
CTCATGGATGCCGCCAGCATCGAGATGGCACGACACTACGGCCTCCCGACATGCTGTGGTGGCCCCTCCAACTCCGCGAGGACGCTCAGCGCAGAGGCCGGATACCAGACCGCGATGTCAACGATGGGCAGTATGATGACCGGGGCGGACCTGATGGTCGGTCTAGGAGGGCTCGACAGGGCTGGGATGATGTCCCTGGAGAAGGTCGTCATGGACTGCGAGCT
>JBGOXV010000180.1:0-3362 GCA_041479325.1 Thermoplasmata archaeon | reverse complement strand
CCCTGCCTTGCCTGGGACGAGCGTGACCTGCTCTCCATATAGCGTGGCCACTGTAGCGCCCCTCTGGGACAGTTTCCACGTGAAGTTCACTATCGTCGCTCCCTGAGCCGTAATCGACGCTGACCCGTTCAGGGTTACCGGCAATCCTAAGGTGATGGTCTGATTTGGCCCAGCGTTTGCCACCGACACATTGGTCGTCGAGGCTGCGAGGGCGGTTGCGGCTCTGGACGGTGAGGCAGGGGGGACGCCGATCACGGAGAACGGACCCGAGCCCATGGATGAAAGGGCGAGCACCCCGGAGCCGACAATCATGATCACGACCACGACTGAAAGCGCTCTCGTCCAGAGATCGCACTGGACTCGAACCAGGCTCTTGGTTGGTGCGCACCCTGGGGGCACTCCAAGACAAGACGCTGGTCGGGATAGTGATTTCACTTCACGGCCTCCTAAACCTTGATCCTCGGATCGACATAGAGCAGCAGCATGTCACCCAGGAAATTGGCAATGACCACTGCCACGCCACCGATCACAACGATGAATTGAAGAATCGGGAAATCCAGGTTCCATATGGCGTTCATTGTCTCGTACCCTATTCCTGGATAGTTGAAGACGACCTCCACCTGATACGCCCCGCCTATCACAAAGGCGATCTCCATTGCAATGAGAGCAATCATCGGTGGCATGCCGTTCGGCAGCGCATGGTGCCGAAGAACCTGATAGTCGTTCAGGCCCTTTGCGCGGGCAGTCACGATATAGTCCTCCGTCATCGTGTCGATCAGCGACCCGCGCATGATAAGCGAAATGCCCGCAACCGAGCCGATTGCGAGGGTGACCGTTGGCAGAATCAAGTACTTCCCGATGCTCAGGATTATGGGCCACGTGAACCGCAGATTGTTGCCGTATCTGTCTGTGTCGAAATACCCGCCCGAGGGCAGCTGAGGCCACCAATGCATGGCCAAAGGATGCGTAGTGAATAGCAGCTGTAACACGATGGCGAGCCAGAAGATAGGCATGCCGTAGAAGAACAGCGTAATGGAGGTCCCCCCAGCGTCGAACGGCCCGCCCCTCCTGTACGCTGAGTATGCGCCGATCCCGATCCCGAGAAGTATGGTGAGCACAGTGGATATCCCCACCAGAAGCATCGTCCACCTCAAGTCATTCATTATGATGTCAAACACGGGCCGACGCGTTATGTAAGATGTGCCCCAGTTCCCCGTGACCGTGTTGTACATGTACCAGCCAAGCTGCGACCCGAGGGAGTCGTTCAGATGGAACTTATCGACCAGCTGCCATCTCAGGCTCGCGTCGAACTTAGGATCCCTCGGGATCATCTGTGTCGATGGATCCCCTGGCATGAGGTGGATGAGCAGGAAATTGAGGATCATGATCCCGATGATCGTGAACGCCACGTTCACAAGTCGCTTCCCCACGTACCGTCTGAAGGACCTTGCCATCTAGCCGCCCTCCTCGTATCCCTTTCTGGGGGAATCTCCCGGACCTTCCTCGATGGTCGAGCCCGACTCCCCCGCTTCGGGCGAGGGCCTCAGCTCCTCCTTTCTACGACGGTACATGCCGCTGTAGCCCCACAGCACGAGGAGAACGGGGATCGCCGCGAAGATGCATAGACTGATGTAGTCCCAGCTGGTCCACCTCACGATCACTACAGGCGGTCTGACCGAGACCTGAATCGGCATCGCAGAGGTCAGGGTATGGTTGAAGGAGGACCCGACCCTGTTGTCCGTCACCACCACTGTCACATTGTAGTCTCCCTTCAACACATATGTGTGGTTCACGAGGATCGTGATGTTCCCTTTTGCATCATAGTCCGTGCGGTTCATGTACTGCTTCGCGCTGCCGTCCCCGAAATCCCAGATCAGCTCGATGGCATCTCGCTCTGGGTCGGTTACTACGAGCCTGAAGGCGACAGATTCGTTTGCAGCTGCGAAATCGCCCAAGGAGTAAGGCGCGTGGTTGAACTCAAGGATGCTCGGCGGCTGGTTCGTGGAACTGACGTTGGCGATCGCGGTTAGCCGCACTTCATGCCCGGGTCTGCCATCCGTCACCGTCACGATGAAATCATAGGATCCGGTTTCGTTGAACTTCAGGTGCTGACGGAAAGTGTAAGGATTCATGCGTTGCGCAGCATCGCCCACGGAAAGGTTCGTCCGGGTCCCGAAGACCCCCAGCTCCCAGCTCAGAGTGAAATTATCCCCATTGAGGTCCCATGCCTGGACGCTCAAAGTCACGTTCACGTAACCGAGAATCGCGTTTATGACAGGGGAGCTGGGCACCACGTCCAGAGCGAGCGCGGTCGGTGGGACGTTCAGGCTGATATGAACGACCGTCCTGACAGTGATATTGTGGTTTCCAGTCTGGTTCGGCACCAACGCATCGCTCACGCTCAAACCGACGCTGTAATTTCCGACCGCGGCGAATGAGTGCGTTACGTTCCACCATACCAAGAGGCCGGGAGCTGAGAATCCGGTGTAATACACTTCCACAGAGCCGTCGGAGTAGTTGTACGTCCATGTGAGGGGGTCGCCCTCAGGATCGGACGCGGCTGCCGTGAAATTGATCTGTTCCATCGGACCTGCCGAACTCTTCGATGCCGTTATTCCCGGATCGAGGATGTTTGGTGGCGCATTGGTCGGGACAACTATGGTGACTAGCGCCGACGAGTTGACTGGCGGATGAAGCCCATCAGAAAGGCTAACGTTTAGAAAGTAGGTGAGGTTGTAACCGCCTTTTCCAGGTATCCTCGGATTCCATGAATGCGTCTGCACGAGCTGTACCCCGACTGGAGGAGGAAGCGCGACCGTCACATTGGTCGCGTTCGTCCCGTCGCCGAAGTCCCAGATGACGGTGACGGTATCGCTTTCGTTATCTGCAATCTTGATGATTATGTTCTGAGTGCTGCCGGCACCTGCGCTAAACGAGTCGGGCGCGGCTAAGAAGGATGGCGGATTGTTGACCGGTGGCGAGTTCACGAAAACCTGGGCCGATGTAGATTCATTGTCCATCCCGTCGTCCACGAACACCGTCACCCAGAAGTATGGTTTACCGGTCAGCGTGAGGTTGCCAGGATGGTCGTATGCATATCTAGTCACCACAGCGCCTGGGCTTCCCGTAGTATTGACGGTCACCGGGCTCGCGGGATTCAGAACCGGCGGACCCAGCGACTGATAGTAGTCATAGAATATCGTGAACGTCAGGGTGGCGCTAGGGTCGTCCGAAGAGGCGTTTGAGTAGAAGGTTATGTTGTCATTTACGAAAGCAATCAATGGACTGGCATTCAAGGATGGACCCAAAACTATGATTGCCGCTCGAGCGCCTTCGCGTGACAGGTGATTCGAATTCGTGCT
>JBGOXV010000179.1:0-3372 GCA_041479325.1 Thermoplasmata archaeon | reverse complement strand
GAACCTCTTTTCATCCTTGCCGAGCCTCTCGAGGACGGGGATCCAGATCAGGCAGTATTGCGCTATCTCCTTCGCGTTGAGCCTTTCCTTCGTGTACGGGTTCCTCTCGACGAGCACCGTGGCCTGGTCCCGCCACATCTTCAACCTGAGGTCCCAGAAGATCGAGGCTCCCCAGATTGCGCCGCCAAATGCTAGCAGCAGAGCCGGGATCATGATGTAGGGGTTGTTGAAAACCCCGCCTCTATACTTCAGGAACCCCCATATGACGGTGGCCTCGCTCAAGGCGAGCAGGAAAAGGGTCATGACCGCAGATATCTGCTGGAGTCTCCAGACCTGCAGCATGAACCACTTCTTGAGCCTCATCCTTTCCGCCAAACGTATCAGTCCCTATCTGGGCAGGCCAACCACATCCACCCTATATGAGTATTGCTGGCATGCGCGAGGCAGTGGTCACAGCTCCCTCTTCAGGATTGAGGCGATCCTCTTGCTGGTGTCGCCCTTGCCGTACGGGCATGGTTTGAACGACATCCTGGGGTCCTCCATGAACCTCTTAAGCTCCCTGAGCACCTTGACGGAGTTCGTCCCGACGACCTTGCTGTACCCCGCCCGGACCGCCTCCGGCCTCTCGGTGGTCTTCCTCATCACGAACACCCGCTTCTTGATGACCGGGGAGCAGGCCTCCTCTTGTATGCCACCGGAGTCAGTGAGGATGAACTTGCAGTTCTTCATCAGGACGAGCATGTCCAGGTATCCCGCCGGGGGCAGTATCTTGAGGTTCTTCGCTTTGTCGAGCTTCTCCCTGAGCAGGTACTCCCTCAACCGCAGCTCGGTCCTGGGATGGAGCGGAAGCACGACCGGGTACGGGCAGTCGGAGATGACCTTGACCATCTCCGCGAGCACCTCGGGGTTGTCGACGTTCTCGGCCCTGTGCAGAGTCGCCAGGATGTAGTTGCCCCAGGGCACGTCCCACATGACCTTGGGGTTCTTCATGGCCTTCGGAAGATACTTGATCGTGGCGTCGATGACCGTGTTCCCAGTCTTGAAGATCTTGCCCCAGACATTCTCGCCCTTCAGGATCTTGACCGAGTCATCCGTCGGAGCGAACAGGTAGTCCGAGGCGTGGTCCGTGAGCCTCCGGTTGAGCTCCTCAGGCATCCTCAGGTCGTAGCTCCTCAGCCCGGCCTCGACATGCCCGACCTTGATGTGCCTCTTCATCGCGCCTATCGCGCCCGCCAGAACGGTGTTCGTGTCCCCTTCGACGAGGACGCAGTCCGGCCTGGGGTCGAAGAACTCCTCCTCGAACTTGGCGATGGCCTCTCCGATCTGCTTGCCAGGGGAGCCGGGGCCGAGGCCCAGGAACTTGTCCGGCTCAGGCAGCTCGAGCTCCTTGAAGAACACCTCAGACATCTTGTAATCATAATGCTGGCCAGAGTGAACGAGTCGGGGCTCCATCTTGGCGCTCTTGAGCGCGAAGTAGACCGGAGCCATCTTGATAATCTCCGGGCGAGTGCCCACGACAACCGCTACGACCATCTCGGGGATGACGCAGATACTCGACCTTAACAGTATCGAGCGGTCGGGGCTCAAACATGGGCACTCCTCCTCGCTTTTAGGCCTCGGTTTGCTAGAAAAAGGCCTGATTCGTCCGCGCAGACCGCCCCAACCAGCATGCTCCTACGGAGCATGGCGCACCGATCGTCGGTCCAGCAAAACAGGAGCGGATTCAAAGGGGCCTGCGGCCCACGTCGATGGACATTGTCACTTGCCCTGATTTCCTAAATGCTGAGGGCCAATTTCAATAGGCTTAAGGATACTGACTGCGATTCACCCGGCACGCCTTCAGGCAACGGAAGGCGGAGCTTAGGGGGAGAAACGCTGAATAAGAAACTAGTGGGAATGCTGATTGGATTTTTGTTCGTGGCTGTTGCGCTCCTGCCTTCGTCGGGCGGGGCGCCAACCAGGGGAACGGGCAGCTCTTCCGGACTGACACGCGAGGAAGTGCAGATACTGAGTGGGCTTGACTATGCGAACGCATGGAAGACGCTGGAGACAATCTCTAGCATGGGCGAGAAGGTTGTCGGGACGGCCGCAGAGCGCGCCGGGCAACAATACGTTTTCGACCAGCTGAGCGCGATGAAGATGGACAAGGTCGTCAAGGAGACCTTCCCGGCGGATAGTTGGCAGCATTATGGGACGACGCTGAAGATCGTTTCCAACGCCAACGAGGACGTGCAGACGACGACGTATGGTATGTCCTACTCCAGTTGGGGATACCAGGATCACGTGCTCTACACGTTCGGCAACATGAACAATGGGAAGACTCTCGTCGCTCCCGTCACGTTCGTGGGTACTGGCACGGCAGCCGAGTTCGCCGCCGCTGGGAATCTGAACGGCGCGATCGCCCTGGTCCACAGGGACGACAACGTCCAGGGTTGGCCTGACGTGGTCGTCGAGGAAGCTCAGCTTCATGGGGCTTCGGCGACCGTTTTCTATGGATACATGGCCGGCTTCGACCTGCCAGACGGAATAAAGCAGGACTCGGTCGGCGGTCCGCTACCAGCGTTATCGATATCGCCCAACTCAGCTCTGCACATCCTCGACCTGATGAGTGCGGGGCCAGTCATCCTGCAGATCGACGGCCGAGCTGACATGGTCTCGTCCAAGTTCGCGGAGACGACCAATGTCATGGCCTATATGTACGGCACGACCAGGCCCAACGAATACGTGGTGATATCGGGTCACATGGACTGCTGGTGGAATGGGGCAAACGATGACCAGTCATCCATCGCCGCCATGCTCGAATTCGCAAGGCTGTTCTCGACCGCGAGGGCAGATGGCAGTTTCGTCAACGAGCGCACTCTTGTCTTCTCCTCCGTCGGAGGAGAGGAGATGGGCGGACCCCACGGGACATGGTACAACTGGCTTGTGGGCTCCTACGAGTTGGTGAAGGCTCACCCGGAGATAATGGCCGGACTCGCCGTCGAGCTGAACATGGACGGCGTGAGCTTCATGAAGACATCCGGAAGATACTGGGTGGAGAACACCTGGGAAGTGAACGGGCTCGTTGGAAAGGCCATCAGCGACCTCGGCCTGACCGGGGCAGTGGGATTCTACAATCCGGTGTGGTCGTGGACTGATGCTTGGTCCTTCGCCGCGAAGGGCGGGGGCTCTGCAGTTCAGCTCGAGTGGGCCGCTGGATTCGACTCGTATTACCACACGCAATACGATACGATGCCCCAGCAGAGCATGGCAACGCTCAGCTGGGTGCTCCAGCTGCACACGCTGCTCGCGATAAGAGCGACTCATGCCTTTGTCCTGCCGATCGAGTTCCAGTACACGGTTGACTGGGCGGCGGGTCTGCTGAAGACCGAG
>JBGOXV010000178.1:0-3413 GCA_041479325.1 Thermoplasmata archaeon | reverse complement strand
TATCTAACTGGTCATTCTAACTGCGCCCACCCAAGCCGTCGTAGCTCAGCCTGGTAGAGCATCCGCCTGTTAAGCGGAGGGTCAACGGTTCAAACCCGTTCGACGGCGCCATCATTTTGCAGCAGGTCCATAGGCCGAGGCCTTCGGCCTCGAGTCCCCGTAGATGATCCGGCCGACCCTGAAGAAGAGCACCCGCTTGCCTCGGGACCATCTCGTGAAATCGATTGCGAAGAGGACGGTCCCGACGACGGAGATCAACATGTCGAACCCGCCGCCCAAGACGAGTATCGTACCGAGGAAGATGAAGAAGCAGAGCATGCCGACGGCGAAGTACGCCTTCTGAGCCAGGTTGTGTGACGTACCCATATGCTCCCAAATCATGACCAGCACCCAACAGGATATGACGAACTCCAGCACTATCGAAATGATGAATGGCACCGCGGACTTCGCGAACAGCCCTGACGCGATGAAACTGAGGAAAAGGAAGGCGAAGCCCAGCGCCGCGAACCTCATGGGAGACCATGTTGGATGATCGCGCTCTGGCATGAGGAAGCCTTTTGGCAAGTGCTTGGCGTAGAGAACAAGACCGAAGACCGCCGCGATTGCAAGGAAATACATCGGCCAGAAGGGGATGTATTGGGTCAGGATTGTGGTGCATGCCAGCACGTCCAAGAACAGTATCACGAGAACGATCTCAAACCGCCTCCGGGTCAACAGCCTCTTGTCCCGTAGATGCGGGTACAGAAGGGCTAGGATGAAGATGGGCAGAGTGATGCTCACGGCAGAGTGGAAAATCGTGAGCCATGAGGCCCAGACCCAATTAGTCCCCAGATAGCGACCATACACCCCGAGGGCGCCAACGTCCATCCAGTGGGGATCGAAGAAGCTCTTCACGGCGACCCCCTCCTCCAGTATTCCGTAGGCCGCGCCCATCACGATTATGCTCGCCCAACCCCTGTTCCAGATGACCGACAGCTCCCTGACCACGAGCACGCCTGCGCCATATAGGCCGAGCAGGAGCGCGAACGAAAACGGATTGAAAAACTCATGCGGAGGGGATGATCCTGAAAGCATTTCCGCGATGACTGGGGAAAGCAGGGCCAGGATCCAAAGGGCCTTACCCTTCTCTGTCATTGATTCGATTTGGGTTTGTGGGGTATTAATCGAGACGGGCCGATTATCACTAATGGAAACAAGATTCCGACGCCCTCCCGAAGACCAGGATTGCCGCCATCCCGCGAGAACCGCCGTCGCTCTTCAGGCACCAAACCAATATACGGACCCGTTCATGGCAACGACCAGAAGGACGGAGGGACGCAAGATGTCAAGCATCGAAGTTGGAGACATGGCGCCAGATTTCGAGTTGGAGGACCAGAACGGCAAGAAAGTGAAGCTGAGCCAATACAGAGGCAAGAAGAACGTCCTCCTGGCGTTCTTCCCATTCGCATTCAGCCCGGTATGCACGAACGAATTGGGTGAGCTGAAGGAGAAGGAGGAGATGATACTCAAGCTCGACACGCAGATTCTAGCCGCGAGCGTGGACAGCACATGGTCGGAGAAGGCCTTCGCAAAAGAGCTCGGTGTCAAGTTCCCAGTCCTCGGCGATTTCAAGAAACAGGTCGTACCACTATACGGGGCGCTGTACGAGGACAAGGGCTTCGCGAAGAGGACCATATTTGTCATAGACAGGCAGGGAAAAGTCGCCTACAAGAGAGAATACGAGCCTGGAACACAACCCAACATCGATGAGGCCATGGCCGTGCTTAAGAAGCTGAAGTGACCGCTCGGGGCGAGGGAACAAGATTTATTAGACACCCAGGGCTAGTATCCAGCTGAAGAACAGCAGGGGCTGTGCTCAAACAAGGTGACCAGAGATGGGTTGGATCAACACGATGAGCCACGAATGCGCGACTGGCAAGACGAAGAAGGTCTATGACAGGATTCTGAGGGAAAGAGGGCATCTGGCGAACATATTCATCGCCCAAGGCCTCGAACCCGAAGTGCTGGAGGACCACCTGGATCTGTACGTTCACCTCATGATCAGCCCAGGCCCTCTCTCGAGAGAGGAGCGGGAGATGATAGCGGTAGTGGTATCCGCTGCGAACCGTTCCGCGTACGGGGCGATCCACCACTCGGAAGCATTGGAGACGGTCGAGAAGGACCAGGATGCGCTGTACAAGCTCCTGAAGGAGTACACCACGAAGCATGAGAGTCCACGGAACAAAGCCTTGCTCGCCTATGCCGCGAAGCTCACACTCGACCCGAAAGCGATCACAAAGGATGATATCAAGGACCTCAAGGAGGCCGGGCTCAAGGACGAGGAGATCCTCCGAGCGAACCTCATCGCGAGCTACTTCAACTTCTCGAACAGGATCGCGCTCGGTCTTGGCGTGGAGCTTGAAGAGGGCAAGACCAGGACCTACAACTACTGAAGCTCTCGACCTGGACAGAGACAGAAACGCTAATATCGTGACGGACATCTATCCGCATTCGCAGGGGCCCGTAGCTTAGTCCGGCGGAGCGATTGGCTCATAACCAGTTGGTCATCGGTTCAAATCCGATCGGGCCCACCTTTGCTGTTTTGCCGCTCGTAAGCAAGGGGAGCGTGACTTCTCCTAATTAGAGCCGGCCATCTTCCCCCGCCGCAAAGTCAAAAGACAGATATACATTAGGACGCCGTGTCAACTTCCGAGAGACTTTGGGCAACGTGAGACCCCATGGCAACAGTCCTGATAGTCGATGATGCGAAGTATGTCAAGGAGATGATTCGATCCATGCTCGAATCCCGTGGCCACGAGATCGCTGGTGTGGCTTCTGACGGGTTTGAGGCAATCGAGAAGTACAAAGTGCTGAAACCAGACGTGGTGCTCATGGACATCTTGATGCCGGGGATGGATGGACTGTCAGCAATCAACAAGATCATGGAGCAGGACAAAGACGCCAAGATCATCGTCGTAACCGCCCTGGTGAAGGATGCCCTCAGGAATGAGTCGATGAAGGCGGGCGCCATCGACTTCATCACCAAGCCGTTTGAGATTGAGCGATTGCTTGGAGCCATCAAAGCTGCGACCGCAAAATAGGCGGGCATTGCAGAGTCATCAATTCTCACGCCAAGAGCGCCTTAGCTCATCGAGTGGAAAGTGATTAAAATTAAGAGATTTATCCGAAGAATCGAAAGCCAGTCAGCCTGGCGAAAAGCACTCAGAACCGTCGTGGCGGCCTGTGCTTCTGATAACAATCCTTGCAGTACACTGGTCTACCGTCAGTCGGCTTGAACGGGACCTGTGCCTCAGCTCCGCAGTCGGAACACTTCACGGTGTGCATCTCCCGTGGTCGGGAGCTACCAAAGCCGCGATCGTCTCTGCGTGGTCGGTCGTTAATGAGGAATACCTCCTTTCTAATCTCTCTGGACC
>JBGOXV010000177.1:0-3431 GCA_041479325.1 Thermoplasmata archaeon | reverse complement strand
GGGCACTCGTTGGCGCATATTCCGCAGCCTTTGCAGTAGTCCATATCGAAATCCATCTCGTCGCCCTTCCGGTAGATGCAGCCTTCTGGGCAATAGAACCAACAGAAGTTGCACATCGTGCACTTGTCCTTGCTGTACTCTGGCCTAAAGACGCGCCAGCTACCGGTCTTGTTCTCTAAGAAGGAACCCGGGCCGACCATCCCAGCCTCGGTCTTCATCGGGACCGCGGCCACTCCAAGCGGCAGTTCGTTGATATCTGGAAGCCACTTCTTGGCCGTCTTCAGTTGTCTGTGGCCATGGGATGAGCCCACGATCGTGCGGTCAAAGGCCGCCCTTGCGGCCTTGCCATTCAACTCGCCAACCTTCTGACCCAGCCGGTCCCCGAAAATCTGCATGATGCCCTTCTCTATCGACTCAATCTTGACCAATCCAGTAGCCTTCGCGAACGCACCCAATATCGCGGAGTTCGTCGCGGGCTGCTTCAGGACCTCGAGAGCAACAGTGGTCGCATCCACCGTGGCGAGCTTGACGTCGATGCCGACGTCGATCTCCTCGGGCTTCTTGGCGGAGTTGACAATGACGATCCCGCCCTTCTTCAGCCCCTCGACTACATTGACGGTCTCGACGAGCCCCTCGTCAAGAATCACGACAACGTCAGGTTCGTAGACCTGTGTCTTTCGATAGATCCTCTTGGTGTCAATCCTGGTAAAGGCAAGCACAGGCGCGCCCCGTCTTTCGGCCCCGAAGAAGGGGAACGCAGTCGCGTAGCCTCCTTCTTGGAAGGCCGCGCTAGCGAGTGCTTGCGCCGCCATGACCGCGCCTTGACCTCCGCGGCCATGGAATCGTACCTCAAACATGCTATAATCCTCGCTGGTTCTTGTTATGGCAGGATGAGTTTTAAGGCTTTCTGAGCCAACGCGTAAGCGGTCGAGTTGCTTGCCAGCGTCCCGAGGAATCGGGCCCAAACTGCGCAAATCGGGGCAATTCTTCGAGCATCGGATATTGACCGCACGTTATCGGTGCAAAACGACATATGCGAGAGGCAATTCGCCAGGTCTCGGAGGGCATTCCAAACCTTTTTGGAGCAAGTAGGGGATTTGGCCTTGGGATGACGAAGAAGCAGTCGGAAGGGGTGACCCTGAAGGTCGCGCGCGCGCACCACCAATCCGAGGTCGGGCTCGGGCGGGCGCGGATAGACTCGAACACCAGGAAGCTCCTGGGCGCAGATGTCGGGGAGATCATAGAGATCGCCGGCAAGAAGAAGACCGCAGCGAAGGTGTTCCGAGCAGCTCACGAAGACGAAGGTCTGGGTATCATCCGGATAGACGGGATGATCCGCGGAAACGCGGGCGTGTCCATCGGCGAGAAGGTGGTTGTCAACAAAGCGGAGGCACAGAACGCACAGAAGGTGATCGTGGCCCCGAAGATACCCCAAGGAAAGAGGGTCAGGTTCGGCCAAGGGGTCGAGGGACTGTTCAAGAAAGGCCTGCTCAACAGGGCGATCGTGAAAGGCGATGAGATCATCATCCCGAACATAGCGCTAATGGGCGGCTTCCTACCGTTCGTGGTGGTGTCAACAACTCCCAGCGGCATCGTCCAGGTCACCGACTTCACTGAACTCTCGGTCAAGACAGAACCTGTGGAGGTCACCACCCAGGTCAGGCCATCCGTCACCTACGAGGACATCGGAGGGCTCGAGGAGGAGCTCCAGAGGATCAGGGAGATGATCGAGCTCCCCCTGAAACATCCAGAGGTGTTCTCGCGTCTCGGGATCGACCCGCCCAAAGGTGTCCTGCTCTACGGTCCTCCTGGGACCGGAAAGACTCTGATCGCGAGGGCCGTGGCGAACGAGGCAGGGGCGAACTTCTACTCAATCCAAGGGCCTGAGATCATGTCCAAGTTCTACGGGCAGAGCGAGGAGCGCCTGAGGGAAATCTTCACCGAGGCTGAGAAGAACGCTCCGTCCGTCATATTCATCGACGAGCTCGACTCGATAGCTCCGAAGAGGGACGAGGTCCAAGGAGAGGTCGAGAGAAGAGTCGTCGCCCAGCTCCTCACGCTGATGGACGGTCTCACTGCCAGAGGCTATGTGATTGTCATCGCGGCGACCAACCGGGAGGAGGCGATAGATCCCGCGCTGAGACGACCGGGAAGGTTCGACAGGGAGATAGAGATCGGGGTCCCAACGGTCGAGGGCAGGCAAGAGATCATGCAGATCCATACCCGAGGAATGCCGCTCGAGGACAACGTCCAGCTTGACCATATCGGCAAGATCACGCACGGGTTCGTGGGAGCCGACCTCGCCGCGCTCGCGCGAGAGGCTGCGATGAAGTGTCTGAGGAGGTACCTGCCCGAGATCGATCTGGGGAAGCCGATTCCAGCCGAGATCCTCGAGAAGATGAGGGTCACGGCTCAGGACTTCACCGACGCGCTGAAGGAGATCGAACCGAGCGCTATGAGGGAGGTCCTCGTCGAGATCCCGAAGGTCACTTGGGCCGATGTGGGCGGGTTGGAGGATGTGAAGAAGGCGCTCCACGAATCGATCGAGCTTCCGCTTGAGGATCCTCAGTCCTTCGTCCGCATGGGGATCAGGCCTCCCAAGGGTATCCTGCTCTTTGGGGCGCCAGGGACCGGCAAGACACTGATTGCCAGGGCGGTGGCTACCGAATCCAAGGCCAACTTCATCTCGATCAAGGGGCCGGAGATCATGTCGAAGTGGGTCGGGGAGAGCGAGAAGGCTGTCCGCATGATATTCAAGAAGGCGAAGCAGGTTTCGCCATCGATCGTGTTCCTGGACGAGATCGACTCCATCGCTCCCAAGAGAGGTGGCCACTTCGACTCCGGGGCCACTGAACGCGTGGTGAACCAACTGCTCACATCCATGGACGGGCTCGAAGACCTCGAGGGCGTGTTCGTAATAGCAGCGACGAACCGGCCGGACATCGTCGACCCTGCCCTGCTCAGACCCGGACGGTTCGACAAGCTGATGCTCATACCCATCCCAGACGAGGAGACGAGGCTGAAGATCCTGCAGGTCCACACGAAGGGCATGCCCTTGGACAAGGTGGACATCAAGGACCTGGCGAAGAGACTGGACGGTTTCGTCGGCGCTGACATAGAGAACCTGTGCCGGGAGGCGGCCCTGTGCGCTCTCAGACAGAACAAGACCGCGAGCAAGGTCACCGCTCAGCACTTCGAGGAGGCCCTGGCTCAGGTGGGCCCGTCGACGACCAAGGACACAACGAAATACTTCGAGTCGCTCCTCAAGCAGCTGAAGACCGCAAGCTCTAAGAAGAGCAAGGATGATTCGACCTTAGGCTATTACAGATAGCTGGAGATGGGATGTACATGCGAAAATTCATCACCGAACTCAAAGGCAAGACCGTGATGACGAACGACGGCCAGATCCTTGGAATGATAGAAAACTTCGT
>JBGOXV010000176.1:0-3432 GCA_041479325.1 Thermoplasmata archaeon | reverse complement strand
TAGCCGATGCTGTTGTACTGCGAGAGCGACGGCGGGAAGTTGATGTTCAGGCCATGCACGGTGTCGCCGTACTTCTTGCTGTGGTCCTCCGCCAACAACGCTGCGCTGAAGGTCGCCTCCCACGCCGATATGGACGCGTCGAGCGCCCCGTCGATGCCTCTCAGCCCGTCGAAGAAGGTCCATGCGTCCGGACCCCACTCGTAGCTCGCCATGTTGGTCCATGTTCCGAGCAGCGCGTACCCTCTCGCGCCCCGGACCTGACCCATATGGGTCGCGATCAGAGGCTCCAGCAGCGCCGTCATCTTTGCGAATGCGGGTCCCATGGCCGCGGTCTTGGACAGATCGAAGGCGGACATGGTCGCGAAGTCCTGCTGGTAGTTGTAGATGTGCTCGAAGTCCCACTTCGAGCCATAGTACGTGACGTAGTCATGCACGATCACGGTCGACAATTGCGTCGGGGTCATCCCAGGGTTGGCCACCAGCTTGGTGATGAACATCTGGTACGGGAACCCATCGTATGGGACGGTCGTCTCCGAGGCTAGGAGTATCGGCGCGGCGTTCCTCAGCTCATATGCCATCTCGACCGAGGCCATGTTGCAGGCGTCGCACGAGATTATGTCCACTCCCTTGCCCTTGTTCACCGTCTTGATGTCCTTCAGAGCCTGGGCGATCTGGTGAATCGACATCAGCGTGTCTCCGTTGGTCTCATCCTCGCATATGCCTCTCCACGAGTATCCATGGTCCTGGAGGTCGAGCATGGTCTTCTTGGCCGGGAACTTGTCCATGCTGAACTGGATGAACTTCTCGAGAACCAGTGGATCAGACGTGTTCATCTCGGGCCATGTCGCGACCAGCTTCCTAGCACCGCCCTCGAAGTCGTATATCCATGTTCCATCGACGGATTTCAGGTCGATTAACGCGACGATGTTCACGTTCGCATTCGAGGTAAGGCTCTTCTCCCATGTGGTCATCGCGAACTCGGTCGTGAACTCGAGGCTGTTGTCCGCGTCCCAGTACATCATCAAAGTCCATTCCTTGACCTGGTTGGTCTTCCCGCCGGACCCTCCGGCCACTGCTCCGACGGGCAAGGCCAACGCGACCGCGATCAAAGCGCACAGCGCACACTGTAACTTGCTCAATCTCAAGCTCATCTTCCTCCCCAAGCTGGCGGGTGTATCGCGAGAAAGAAGGATAACCCTTTCTCTCTCCCGGCGAGTGGGCCGCAACAGAATTATCCATGAACGGCATCAGATGAGCCGCTGTGCATGACGGACTCAGTGTCATTCGACCGGATAGCGGACAAGTTCGACGCGACCAGGTCGTACCCTAACGAGACATGGGACGCGGTCATCGAGGCAATCGCGGGAGCGCTCGACAAGGAGAAACGGATCCTCGAGGCCGGCGTGGGAACGGGGCGGTTCGCCGCGCCGCTGCAGGCAAAGGGTTTTGACATCGTGGGCGTGGACATTTCCGCTAGAATGCTCGAGAAGGCGATGGAGAAGAAGGTCGAGAACCTGTTCGAGGCGGACCTCTGCGCTCTGCCTTTCAGGGACCATGTGTTCGCGCAGGCAATAAGCGTCCACGTGCTGCACCTGATCAAGAGATGGAAGTGCGCCCTCGCGGAGATAGCGAGAGTGACGACGGACAAGTTCGTGTCGGTTGGCTTCATGAAGGTGGAATCTCAAGCAGAGGAGATCCGCGACATGTACGACGAGGCGTGCAAGCAACTTGGGTTTGCGGTCCATCACCCGGGCGTGCACGAGAGAGAACTCCCTGAGCTTCTTCCACCCGACTCTGAGAAGCTCATAGCGGCTCTGGAAAGACCTGTCGATGTCCAGAAGCTCATTGAAGACTACGAATTGAGGTCCTACTCGCTCCAATGGTCCGTGCCGGATGACATCCACGCACAGGCAATCCAGGCTATGCGGGAGGCGTGCGAAGGCCTCGATTTCGTCATGGGGAGGGAGAGGATCGTCCTGCTCGTGTGGGACATGAAGCGCATCAGGAAGTTCTCGAAGGGCGAAGAGCCTTATCGGAGATGAGCCTACTTTCGGCTGCCCGTAGCGCATCCATTTATATGGTGAGGGTGAGTTGCCAGATAGGCAGCACAGAAGGGAAACGGCTGCGGAAGGGCTTATAATGGAAATTGAAAAGCTAGCGCCCCACATCGAAGAGATCTCCAGGGCGCTCGGGGGTAAGTTGTCGGATGAACAGATAGCTGAGGAGCTTCAGAAATACGTAGATGTCTACAAGCTCAGCATACCTGTGGCCAAGAGGACCATCGTCAAGAAGCACGGAGGGGATGTAAGCGAGTTCTCGGCCGGCTTCCAGAGGAAGTTGGCGGAGCTGAGACCGAGCGATCCGAACGTGGACTTCGTCGCGAAGGTCCTGTCGGCGACCACCAAGGAAATCACGGTCAAGGGGGAGAAGAAGAGCATCATCTACGGGTTCCTCGGCGATGACACGACCACTCTGCCCTATACGGCATGGGAGATCGAGGACCTCACCCTCCAGAAGGGCGAGGTGATCTCCGTGCGCGGGGCGTACACCAAGGAGTACCAGGGCAGGGTCCAGGTGAACTTTGGGAACAGGGTCTCGATAAAGAAAGAGGACCCGTCCGTCATCGGGGACATTCATATCGCTCAGGGGCCTCCGAAGGTCGTCACCATGAGCCAGCTCAGGGAATCGATGGGCTTCGTGGAGGTCAAGGGACGCATCCTGTCCGTTGAATCCCGCGAGGTCAGCGTCCAAGGGCAGGCCAAGAACGTGTGGTCCGGCATCATTGCTGACGAGACGGGGAAGGTCCAGTTCAGCGCATGGTCGGATTTCAAACTCAAACCTGGCGAGGTCGTCAGGATCTCCAAGGCCACCGTGAAGGCGTGGCGCGGCATCCCGCAGCTTACGTTCGATGACCGGGCCGATCTCACGAAGGTCCTGGAGAAGTTCCCATCAGCGGAGGAGCTCCAAGAGACCGGCATCAGCATGGTCTCGGAGATCGCGGCCAGGGGAGGCGCGTCCGATGTCACCATCCGGGGCGTGCTCGTGGAGATCAGGGAAGGCTCCGGACTCATCATGCGCTGCCCGGAGTGCAAGCGCGCGCTCCAGAAAGGCACCTGCAAGATACACGGGCGTGTGGAGGGGTTCCCGGACCTGAGGATCAAGGCCATGCTCGATGACGGGAGCGGGGCGGTCGGCGTGGTGATGAACCGCGAGCTGACCGAGAGATTGATGAACATCACGCTGGACGAATCGATGCAGAAGGCGAAGGAGTCGATGAACTTCGACGTGGTCAAGGACGCGATGGACGACTCGCTCACTCTCAAGCTCGTGACCGCATCGGGATCCATCACCGCCGACCAGTACGGCCTCTCGATGATCGTCAAGGACGCTCAGATGGCCAAGGTGGACGTGAAGGAGGAGGCCGAGAGGGTC
>JBGOXV010000175.1:0-3446 GCA_041479325.1 Thermoplasmata archaeon | reverse complement strand
TGGTCTGGTTCTCCTTGATCGAGAAGAGGGTGCTCGTAAGCGTCCCCATGTTCCTTATGCAGAACTCGAGCATGCCTGGTCTCGATGGGGTCGAGCTGATGCAGAAGGGAGCCTCCCCCTCTCCCGGGATCGACATCATGACGAACTGTCCCGGTATGTAGTCCATGCGTAGCGCCTCGTCATTGTCGACAGGTCTCGCCTGGTAGAAGTTGACATCTGAAGTCAGGGGGTAGCGTCTCACGATTCGCCACAGGTCGGGTCGGAACGGGTTGTCCTGTATCTCCCTCTCATCGAGCTGGACGCACATCTTCTTCATTTGACCAACTCCTGGTCCTTGAGCGCGGTGGACACAGTGACTACGTTGATTTCGACGGGGCACGTCTCGACGCACCTTCCGCAGCCCACGCAGGCCGGTTTGCCGAACTCCCCGATGAACGCCTGTAGCTTGTGAGTGTACCAGAGCCTCAGTCGGTCCGCCCTCTTGTCCCTGAAGTTGTGGCCGCCAGCGACCAGCGAATACTCCCTGAACATGCAGCTGTCCCAGAAGCGCTCTCTGGTCCCAGCGAGCGCCCCGAGGTCGACCTTGTCCTCCACGTTGTAGCAGTTGCAGGTCGGGCAGACCATGCTGCACTGCCCGCATGACAGGCACTTGTCTGCCAGCTTGTCCCATATGGGGCTATTGTACCCGAGCTCGAAGATGTCGGGCATCCCGTTGAAATCGATCTTCGCCTTGGACTGGGAGCTGTGCCACTTCCTGTACTCGGTGTAGCCCAGGACGTCGCTCCTGTCCAAGTCCCTGCTGAACAGGTCGGCTCTCATACGGACGAGGTCGTGGCCCTTGGTCGACCCTACCCATACCAGGTAGAACATCTTCATGTCCGTGAAGAACAGATCGAAGCCCTCTGCGATGAATTCCGTGTTGGTAACGAAGCACATGCATTTGTCATCCGGGATGCAGCTGTGGCCGATGATGAGCGTCTTGTCCCTTCGCTCGGCATAGTAAGGGTCTCGGTACGTCTCAAGGAAGAGTTGGTCCATGATGAGTATGCCATGTATGTCGCAAGGGTGTACCCCGAAAAGGATCTTCTTCGACACGTCTCCCAGTCGGTCTACATACCCGTCCTGGTCATAGTCGAACATCGTGAACCTGGGCGGGTACAGGAACTTCTTCGGGGGAATGATGGTCCTCGTTGCCTTCAGGTCCATCTCTGACAGGCGGTCCACCTTCGAGTAGGTGACCCTGCCGTCCTTCTTCGTCGGTCCCCATAGCTCTCCCCACTCCTTGGCAGAATCTAGGAAAGCAGACAGGTCCCCCTTCTTCATCTTCAGAATCATCATGTTATCTCTTCCCTGACATCGGGCATCACCCGTTCCTGCGAGCCGGAAATGAATGCGTCCAGACCCGCGGATGATCCCTTGTCTTAGTGTAATCTACCGAGATATAAATACATTCGGAACGGGGGGCGGAATTGTGTTGACTGGGACCCTGATTCCTTGATTCCAGCCGCAAGTCGGATTCCAAACGCCTGTGGATTTCGGATTCCACCGCCGGCGGGGTTCTTTTCGCCGTTAATTAATATTGAGTGGATTATTTAATAAAGACGATAGCCAGTCTCTTCTCTTCAAATCGCTTATATACCAATTAGATTAATATGCGCTCTGGGTCCAGGTCCATACTCGGACTCAGGATGGGAAACAGCATATGTATTATCGAAGAACGAAAGTGTTAGCAGGCGCGTTTGCCTTGCTCATGAGCTTGACCGTGCCACTGTCATTGGCAGTGACTGCGGAGCCCACAGAGATGCACACGACCTTGCCCTCGATCGGGACGGCCGTCGCAATGGCATCAGTTGTTCGAGAGAACAGCAACGTCTACGTAATTGGCGGTTGTTTGGCCCTTTCTCCCGACATTAGCAATGTCGTCGACACAGTCCAGATTTACAACATCACGACAGGGGAGACCACCTACGGTGCGAACATGCCCACTGGAACTGCAGCAGCAGCCTATGCTCAGGGTGCAGATGGCAGGATCTATGTCGTTGGCGGCTGGAACAGCACCTCAGGGAGCTACCTGATGAGGGTCCAGATCTACGACCCTTCAGTGGATTCATGGTCACTTGCGACCAACTACACACCCGTGCCAATAGGCCGTAGCGCTTCCGCGATGGGAACGGACGGCAGGCTGTACATATTCGGGGGCGGATGGTCCACGAACACTACGATGATCTACAATCTAGTGACAGATAATTGGGCGTACGGACACGACCTCCCAACATCCCAAGACGATTCCACGGCCGTAGCATACAACGCAACCGAGATCATCCTGGTTGGTGGCTCCGGATATGGTCAATCCTTTGCATACAATCCTCTAACGAACACATGGACTGATGCAGGCGACCTCGCTCAGATGACCGACTTTGGTTCCGCCATACTCGCGCGAACTGGCTTCGTCTACCTCTTCGGGGGGTCTGCCTCGACGGACATGAGCGACTCAAGTCCCTACAATGCAGTGGAGAGATATGATGCGTCGAGCCAGACATGGGTTCTGACTAGCGCCTATCTGAACACTGGAAGGATGCATGCAGGCGTGGTGAATGATGCATATGGAAGGATACTCGTCCTTGCTGGTTGGGATGGCTCCTCAGTAGTCGCGACAGTCGAAGCGTTCGTCGTCTCGGATAGCGTGAGCTCGCAATCGATAGAGATCACCAGCCCGACCCACGGAAGCATAGTGAGCGGAATCGTCCCGGTCGGGGCTCAGATGATGAGCTCTTCGATCTTCAGCTTGTATATGGCGATTGACTTCTACGTTGATGGAACGTTGATGGAGACCCATGTTCAGGTCTCTTCGACGACCTTCCTCTGGGACACCACAGCCCTCGCCGATGGAAGCCATCACACGCTGATGGTCCGAGGGTATTCGTACGACGGGACGGTTAGCGATGCCTCGGCGACGGTCACAGTCTCCGCACAATCAGTCGAGGAGAAGGTAGCCCTGCTCGAGCAGAATATTGCGCTCCTGCAGTCCAAGCTGAATTCGCTCAACAGCAGTGTGGGGTCGATTCAGACCGATATCGACGCCTTGCAGGCTCAACTGGACCTTTTGAGGACGAACCAGACGACACAGAATGCCAAGCTGGACCAGCTCCAAACTCAGCTCAACGACATGCAGAGCAAGCTGGACAAGGTGAAGACCAGCTCGGACAGCGTCGGCATGTATGGCATCGTCACCATCGTGCTGATAATCGTCGTGCTCGCGCTCCTGGCCATGATGTTCATGGCAAGCAGGAGAAGGCCTTAGGGAGACTGGCCTGAACGAGTCAAACCCCTTCCAGAAACTCTTTCTTTTCATTTCTCAAATTCTGGACCAGGGCTCCCGCTATTCTGTTTGATTCAAGAAAAAATATCGCTTGACGTTCGATGATAGACTGCTTTAGTCATAGGTG
>JBGOXV010000174.1:0-3477 GCA_041479325.1 Thermoplasmata archaeon | reverse complement strand
ATTGGTTTCGTACGTGTGAATCTCTGGGCGAATTTAAATTGTGCGCCCGGCCACAATCTTTCGGAAAGCCTTTTGCGCGACAAGGCATCTCGGTCCACGAACCAGATGAATCCAGGGTTGGAGAGACAACTCAAGAGGCAGTCGATGTGGCTGAGAGATTCGCTACTCTGGCTCTTGGAGGAGAAGATAATCCGTGCAGACGGGGGCAGCGATCACGACATGACGGCCTTGGACGTGGGGTGCGGACCAGGCTTCACGATGGACCTCTTTAGCCCCCTCGTGAAGGTCAAGGGTGTCGATTCGGACAAGAACATGGTCACCGCGTGCCAGATCCGTGGGCTTGATGCTGCTCTCGGGACTGCTGAGGAGCTCCCCTACGAGGACCGTTCATTCGACCTCGTCTACTGCTCATTCCTGCTGCTCTGGGTCAAGGATCCGCTGATCGCGATTAAAGAAATGAAACGGGTGTCGAATCGATGGGTCGTCTGCTTCGCCGAGCCGGACTATGGAGGGCGCCTCGACTATCCGGCGCAGCTTTCCAGCCTTGCGGAGCTGGCGGTCGATGATCTCAAGAACGACGGCGGAGACCCGTTCATCGGTAGGAGATTGCGATCGTTGTACTCCCGAGCAGGCATGACAGCCGAGTTGGGCGTGCACATGGGGATATGGAACCTGGACAAGCTGCGGGAGGAGTCGGAGGAGGAGCTGAAGGGACTCGGAGCAGGTGCGTCGGCGAGGCGTCTCGCTGAGAAGTTGGAAGCGTTGAGAGTCGTCCGGAACGAAGCACACAGGTCTGGCTCGCTCTTCCAGTTCAATCCGATATTCTACGCCATCGGCAGGAAGAATCCCTGAATCACATCGACGAGTGGCTGTCAAGGCACACGTAGTCTCCGTGCTCCTTTGAGAGTGGACAACCGCCACCGCAGACGTTCGCGATCTTGCAGTCGACGCACTTGCCCTCGAGGTATTTCCTCTCCCTGATGTTCTTGCAGAGCTCGTGATCCCATATCTTGTCCCAGGGATCCGTAAGGATGTTGCCCAATGGTTCGTAGTAGCTTTGGCAGGGCAGGACCGTCCCATCAGGCTCGATGGCCATGTTGATCGAGCACGCCGTGCATTGCTTGATCCCGAGCCCGAAATTGATCGGGTTGAACTCGCAGTACGGGGTCGGGGAGTACCAAATCATGTTCACGCCGTTCTCCCTCTCTATCTCCTTCAGCCTGAGAAGCACGGCCTTGAGCTCTTCGAAGTCGACACCGCTGGTGTCCTCACCCTTCCCTGACCGTATGATGCTGTTGAACGCAATGTTCTTGACGCCCAAGCCGACAAGGAACTTCATCGTCTCCTCGACCTCGCCGAGGTTGGCCCTCATGATCGTCGTGTTCGTGCTGACATAGAGGTCCTCACTGAGCGCGACCTTCAGCCCCTCGATTGTCTCCTTCCACGCACCTTTGCATCCCGCGAGATCGTCGTGGAGCGACTCCCGGTGCGAGAGGACGGTTATCTGGACGTGGTCGAGGCCGATCCTCACGAGCTCCTTCAGGTAACCCGGCTGCCGTATGTTCCTGCCGTTCGTGATCAGCCCGGTGACTTGCCCCAGCTCCTCTGATTTCCGGACAAGGTCGTCCAAGTGCTCGTACAGAGTCGGCTCACCCCCGGTGAAGACCACATGCGGCACGCCGATCGACCAGAGCTTATCCATTACAGACTTCCATTTCTCGACCGACAGCTCCTTCTTTTCCTTCTGCTCGTTATAGCAGTGGCCGCAGTCGTTCTGGCATCTATACGTAAGAGCAAGATCCATCCTGTATGGGGCGCGCATCGCGTCCAAGCCGATGGTCATGCTTTCGCTGCCGATCGTCTGGATGGTGCCAATGTTCCCCTTCAGGAACTCCCTCAACTGGGCACGGACGGAGCCGAGGTGCTTGAGCGCGGTGGCCTTGTCAAGCGCCTTGTATCTGCGCCTCATGTATCGGACCGCCTGCTTGTCGGAGAGCCCCTCGAGGATGCTCTTGGCATAGTCCAAGGCGGTACCGTTCAGGAACACCAGTTTCGAAGCATCAATGATCAGCACGCCTTTACCCTCGCTGTCAACTCTGAGATGGAACCGGTGATGTGCGAGGTCGCCTTTGCCGTCGAACTTGTACGCACCCTCCTTGGGACCGAAATCGGGCTGACTGCGGAAGATGTCCTTGATCGTGGCCCAGAGCGTCATCACCTTCCACCTCCAGCGCAGGCGCATGCACAAGCGCAGGCGCACGCGCACCCGCCGCCGATTCCCCCTCCGCCGAGTCCCCCGCCCTTCTGTGCGGCCTCCCTCAAGACTTCCTTCCAGTCCACCGTATGCCTCGGGTGCAGAGCTTGCGTGATCTCCTGGCTCAGTGACTTCGTGCTAGAGACCATGTTCTTGCTCGCGGCTCTCACCTGCGATGCATAGCTCTTGGCCATTCCCTGCGGGTTGATGCGGCCACCGGTCCCAGGCGAGCCCGTGGAGTATGTGTGGCCCAGTATGATGGGAGGTATGAGGATGTGATCCATGCGGTGTTCGTACTGAGGGTCGAGCATCATCCAGTCGTGCTGCTGCTCCAGCCCCTTCGCGAAGTCCTCCGGAGTCCCAGCCGACTTGACCTGCTCCCAGGCATTGTGGCAAATCACCTCATAGTACTCCTTCGTCTTGTCGAAGTCGAAACCCTCCAGCTTTACTCCAGTCGCGGCGATGAGGTTTGTCATCGTCTTCTTCAGGGCGTCTCGGTCGATGGTACCGTCAGCCTGGATCGAATTCATGTAATCCCTTTCGTAGGCGTATTCCACATTGGAGTCGAGCTTAGCCAGCCTCATCGGGAACTCTTCCGAGTCTATCCTTACCTTATTCTTCTTCACGAGTCCGAAGAGTATCATGGTCGCGACCATCTCGAGAGGAAGTTCGACAACGATCGCGGCCTCGACAGCCGTGAGATCCCTGCGAGGACCTGCACCAGGAACCGCAAGCACGGGATCGAAGTAGTCCTTCGCGAGTTTCATCCGATTGCGTCTGGCGGCCACCCAGACTACCGCGATGATCACAGCGAGGATTATCACTGGAAGGCATACGAGGGCGAGGCCTCCGAGCGCGCCGAAGAAATTTCCGAGTGCTGTCCAGATGTCGTTCTTGATGTACTTCCCCACGAACTCCGTCGGGATGGCAGCGCCGAAGTCATACGCGCCGCTGGATTGCGCGGTCGGGTCCACGGATGTGTTCGTCCAGGTCGCCACAACTCTGGCCTTTGAATTGTCGTAGACAATGTTGCTCCAAGGTCTGTCCTTGAGCCAGAAGACCTCAGACGCGTTGGTGAACCCTTCGGGGAAGATGATGCGGCTCCGCAAGAGACCCGTCGGGCCAATCTGATATGATGTATCGAACCAGGTGGGCCGGAACTTGATCCCTGCGGTTCCTTTCACGAGCTCGTTCTCGTAGACCATGTGCTGATTGACCACGCT
>JBGOXV010000173.1:0-3547 GCA_041479325.1 Thermoplasmata archaeon | reverse complement strand
GGTGACGACCCCTGGGCAGGCGAACCCCTTCTGCATGCTGAAGGTGTCCATTATCCAGGCCATCTCTCTGCCGCCCGTGTTGACGTCGGGTGCTGGGATGTCCTTCGTCGGTCCTATGACGATCGATATCTCGGCTGCGTACCTTCGGGTCATCCTCTCGATCTCACCCACGGACATCTTCTTCGGGTCGCATATGATGCCGCCCTTCGCGCCACCATAGGGTATGTCCACGGTCGCAGTCTTCCAGGTCATCCAAGACGAGAGTGCCCTGACCTCGTCGATGTCCACCTGTGGGTGGTATCGGATACCGCCCTTGAATGGACCTCTTGCCTCATTGTGCTGGACCCTGTATCCAGTGAAGACCCTGACCTTGCCGTCGTCCATCTTCACCGGGAAGTGCACCGTGAGCTCCCTCTTGGGGCTCTTCATGACTTCCAACATTCCGGCGTCCAGGCCGAGGGTCTTCCCAGCCTTGTCGACCATCTTTTTCATTTCTTCAAACGGATTTGCCTTGTCTGCCATTCTAACACCATTGGCCTAATCCCCACGCGTGCTCAATCCGCCGCGCAGGACGATTGTGACAGCGGATGTACAGTACGAATTTAAACCTTGCCTTACAACAGGGGTTGCCGTCTGAAAAGGTGCTGCCAATCCACCCCGTTTTTAAAAGGTTCTTCGAATGGACGGGTCAATGATTGGAAATGGTGCCCGATTCGCCACGGGTGTTCGAAATCGCGCATCCGCGCCGGAGGCCTCTTTCGACACCCCTTTCCGATACGAGGACTGAGCAGGCGCTTAACGATGCTATCGCTTAGTTGAAGCCGAACCCGACCAGGATGGATGCCAACTTCGGGTCGTCCTCGATCCCCGCCTTATTCCTGAGGAAGGAATCCCCTGGCGTCGAGGGACTTGACGAGATCACCGAGCAGGTCCCCCGCATCTTCTCGACCTCCTTGAAGGGTACCGGTGGCAGCACGAACCGCGCGCCTTTCGAGGCCCTCTTGTCCGCGAAGACGACGAAATCCTTGCCCAGCATCAATATCCTCCCTGGCCCTACGGGCTGCTTCTCGCCCTGCAACAGCTCCCTTCCTATCACTTCGCCGCAGTCGTTCACGAGCACAACGGTCGGATGCGGAGGCCCCCTGAAGGTCTTGTCCTTGATAATGCACGCGACATGCTCGCTCCGCAGGCAAGCTTGGATGCCCTCGTTCTGGACGGTAAGGGGACCTATGGACGGGTAGCTCCTCTCGAGATCCGCCAATCCATCCCGCATCTCCTTCGTCAGGTAGAATGAGTGCTTCACGCCTTTGATGCCCGAGAGGACCTTGAGGACCTCCTTCAGATTCTGCTGCTCTGCTTTGGACAACGGCACAAGAAACACCCCTGGATAGATGAACTCTACCTCGGCTGCAACGGCTCCTGCTCCCTGTTCGCGTTCAGGACATGGAGGACCAACAGATCCTCCGGGACGACGCCGCCGATCTCTTGGCGCTCGTTTATGATCGTCTTTGGCACACCCATGACGCCGTACTTCTGGGCGAGGGTCACGAACTCGTTGGACTCGACCATGTCCGCCCAGATGAAATCGCTCTCGATCGCCAGTCGATGCGCGAGTCGGACGGACGCGGGGCAGAACGGACATGTCGGTGTTACGTAGACCTGGATGTGGATCGGCCGGTCAAGCGTCTTGAGGAGCTCCTTGTTCTTGGGCGACAGGCCACTATCCCCCTTCGATACGTCGAGGATCGAGCCGATGAGGGAAGTGAACTCGTAGCCTGACGGGATGCCGTAGAACCTGACCCCGTAGTCCTTCGCGCCTATCACGGCTATGGCGGGTATCTTGTCGACCCTCAGCTCCTTCGCCTTCATCTGGTCCTTGACGTAGTCGTAGATCTCGACCTTGACCTTGGGGTTCACGCTGGCGATTTCCTGGCACACCTCGACTGTCTCCTTGCAGAAGATGCAGGGCACCTCCTGCGTGAACACCACAAGCTTGACGTCGTTCACGAGCTTCTGCGAGAACTCCTTTGTCAGGAAGTCCCTCTCCTTCAGACCTAGCATCGGCATTGTACCATTCCTTCCGGTTCAATCCTTCTCCACTTTCACATCGACCTTGATGCCCTCTCGGACGCTCTCCGTGACTATGCAGAAGTCCTCGAATATGCCTTTGCATCTGTCGAGCTTTTCCTTATCAGAATCGCTAACTGTGACATTCAACTTGACCTTAATATCACCAATCCGCCACCTGCCCTTCTCGTTCCGCCTGAGCGAGGTCTCGACATCCGTTGCCACGTCCTTGACAGGGACCTTGGACTTCTCTAGGCAGAAGATCAGGCTCGAGCTCAGACAATGACCGACGGCCGACGAGAGCATCATCGCGGGGCTCGGTCCCCACCCTTTCCCCAAGGGCGTCTCTTCGTCTGCGTGAAATGTCCCGGGCAGTTCGTCAAAGGTCACACTGAACTTGTAACCGCCCTCGTGCTTGAGATGGGTGTGGATCAGTTCGTTCACCATGTCATGCACCTATCTCGCGCATTGCGCATGTGGCGCTATAACCTTTCGACGTCGGTTCTCTCGAGTCACTTGACTGCTCTGAAACCATCCTCCGCCACTTCGAGGGATCTCTCGATGTCCTCGCATGTATGCGCGTCGGATATGAACATCTTCTCTCCGTGCGGATGCCCGAACATCACTCCGTGCACGAGACAGTGCATGCACCATTTGCCGAGCTTGTCCCAGTCGGTCCTCTCAGTGGCCTGTCTGGCCGTCCTCACTTCCTTCGCACCGAAGTATATGTGTGCCATCGAGCCGCAACTGGCGACCTCGGCGGTTATGTGCAGGTCATCGAGCTGCTCCTGCAGCGCAGGGAACAGGTTGTTCGAGAGCCTGTCCAGGTTCGAGTACACCCTGTCGTCCTCGAGGATCTTCAATACCGCGGCGCTCGCGGCCATGCTGACTGGATGTGCATTGTAGGTGCCTCCGTGGAAGGTGACCGGCGGCCACTCCTTCTTCTCATCCACGAGCTCATCCATGACGTCTTTCCTGCCACCGAACGCGGCCAGCTGGAATCCTCCTCCGAGAGCCTTCCCGAAGGTCGTGAGGTCGGGCTTCACATGGAGCAGCTCCTGGGCACCGCCTCTTGACACCCTGAACCCGGTGACGACCTCGTCAAGTATCAAGAGGATACCCAGCTCCTTAGTGATCTTCCTCAGTTCGTTCAGGTAGTGGTCTCTGGGCATCAGGACCCCCACGTTCGCGAGGACCGGCTCAGTGATTACCGCTGCCAGGTTCTCCCTTTCCCTGTGGAGGATGTCGTAGGTGGCTTCGATGTCGTTGAACGGAAAGACACACACGGTGTCAGCGATGGCCTTCGGGACCCCGCGCGAGAACGCCGCGGTCTTCGGTCTCCTCTCGTGCCCCATCTCCTCCGGCGGACCCCAGAGGCTCCATAGGACGTAGTCATGGACGCCATGGTATCCACCCTCGGCCTTCGCAATCTTGTCCTTTCCCGTGAATCCCCTGGCGGTCCTGATCGCGTGCATCGTCG
>JBGOXV010000172.1:0-3590 GCA_041479325.1 Thermoplasmata archaeon | reverse complement strand
CGCGGGTGCGATATGCTATGTGAAGTACAACCTGAAGATCAACTCGTGGAAGCTCGCGGAGCGCCTGCGAACAGAGAAATCCGTCATGATCGTCCCCGGGGACCACTTCGGCATGGACGGTTACATGCGGATTGGGACGGGCCCGCCAAAGGACTATCTGCTGGCTGGACTCAACCGGGTCGATGAGCTCCTGAGAGAGCTGAAGGCGGGCAAGCGGAAGTAATCCCCTTGATCACATCACACATCCCCGTGGACATCTGGGAGCAGAGGTCCCAACGAATCGGCAAAAGCCTTAAGCCCGAGTGACAATGACCACAGGGAGTCGATGGAATGAGTTCTGGCCGCGCAAGAAGCAACTATGAGAGTTTCACAGTAGCATATGTTCTATTCTCGTTCGCAATCGCTCTTCTGGTCGGATGGGCTCTCGCTGATTGGATCCTCTTGGTACCGGTATTCTTGATCGAGGTCGGAATAGGTTATCTTGTGCTGGGCTTTGTCATCCGTCCAGCTGAGATGCATAAGAGACCTGTGATGCGGGATGCTTATTACTATGTCCTGTGGGGATCAGTAAGCGCGCTCATTGGTTTGGAATGGCTTATCAACAGGCAGTACCCGGGCAATGTCCCTCTGCTGATCGCATTATTCATAATCTGGATGGGTGTGATTTCGGCAGGGCTGGCAATCGGGAGAAACCGCGAGAGAGCAGAGTTACCAAAGCAGTAGACGACATGGGGGCATCATCCCCGCGCAGAAGGAATAACCCACAAGATATGCTATTCCAATGGGGACTTACGGTGCAGGGGTAGCGTTTTTCGCCTTGCTGGACTTCAGAAAGAACGACCTGATGGGCCTCGTTATGAGCGTGACCAAGAAGACGACCTGAATCCCGGCCATCAGGGCTGCAATCGCAGCTCCGGCGTGGTTCGGAAGCTCCTTTGCGATCAGTGGTATGTTCGCGATGGACAACAATACTGCAGCTGCCCAAGCCACTCTGCTGCGGATCCACAGCCCTAACACGACCGCGAACGGGCACAGTACGAGAGGAACGAGCATAGGGATCATCGCCTCCCGATGATCGTAAATAGGAATCCTGTAGAGTTGCTGGCCGGTGGGGGATGTGATCCATTCCCAGGAAGTGATTTGCATGATCAGAGAAAGGCAGACAGCGAGACCGATCATGCCAGAGACTACCTCCGTTCCAATGGCAAATCGAACGCTCTTGGGCATATCCTGGCTCCAGTTCATGAACACTCCCACCCCAATCATGCAGAATCCCAGGATCAATACCAAGCCTGACCAGCCCAGCCATGCTTCTGCGCCAGTGGGTGCTCCGGAGAATCCTCCAAATGTGTATGCCATAAACCCAACGATGGAAACCGCAATCCCCATGAGAGCGACTGTGATTGCACGGCTGTCTATGTCCCATATCTTCGTGGCAGGCGCTCGCTTGTCCTCGCCTGGAAGCTCCGTTGGCTGCAGCTCCTGTCCGCAGGAACCACAGTAGAATCTGCCGTTCTCGGCTTCCTCTCCGCATCTGGGGCATTTGATTGTCATTCCATTTCACCACAATCTCATCATAAGGCCTAGCTCTAGGATTGTTCTTGCCCTAGTCCTCCTCAGGACCTGATTCTCCCTCAAAATTCCGTTCTTCCTCAGAGATTCGTTCTTTCTCGCTATAGTAGTCTTCTCCGTGCGGAAGTCGTCGGCCTCTAAGGCCTGGTGTCGGTTGTCTTTCAGGATCTGGTATGTCTTCTTCCTCAGAAACTGGATCTTTCACGCCCCATTTGGCTGACGCCCACCGGGCTCGCAAGGTGAGGAGGACGATGACGAGACCGGCTATCCCGATTAGTACAATGACGAGAGGGTCGACCGTGCCTGGCATTATGGAGGTAACAATCAAAATCCCGAAGAAAAACAGAAGCAGGACCAAGGCGACCACTCTTGGCTGACTATCCAGTATACTATCCCAGTCCCAGTCCGCAACATCCGATGGGCCTAGCCCCGTTCCCGGCATATTCCCGTGGTGGCATCGCCTTTCCTCCCCTAAGGGCTTTCCCTATTGAGCAACATAAGTCTTGTTCTGTTCGCATCCCTGAGAAGAAAGTGCCAGGTGAAGGACATAAGCCCCTTGGAAACCCTTATGCTTGAGCGCGGTTCTTGCACGATTGAATCAGGGACTCGGGGAATTGCGGCCATCTGCCCGTTCTTGCCCCTCGGGTCATGAAGTTCGCCTCTCCTCCCCCATGGATGTTATGATGAAGTGAGGGACACTTCAACATAGAGGTACGTTCTTGGTGGCAGGTCGGTGCTAGCCCGATGCCTAGAGTTTGAACATTAGTCTATTCGAATTGATCAAATAACGCGAAGGCGGGAATCATGGTCTGAAAATTACCGGTGACTAAGGTTAGAAGACTTACTCGCCAGAATGTTGTTAGTGGTTAATGGGCTCCATTTCTTACTAGTGGAAGACGGGGATTGCACGTCGACTCGCATACACCTTTGGCACAAAGCTAATGGCCGTGGCGTTTTCTATCGATGAACATGCACAAATCTAGCACAAAAGGGAAAGGAACAAGAGATGACCCTTGGATGTTGAAAACGCCTTCCGGAGAGTCGGACTTCACAGCCTATCGGGATGAGATTTCTGATCCGCCAGCCATTGTGGTTAGTGTCGGCAAGACGGAGCTCAGATACCATCTGCGTTGTCTTGAGGATCTCCATGCGATGCTCAAATCGCAAGGCGACTGGATGCTTTTGGGGAATGCGGACGAACAGAAGCCTGCTAAGGAGAACTCGGTCGAGGCATGGGCTCGGTCGCCAAAGAATCCAGTAGGCGGTTGGTACGGGCTAAAGAAAGGCCTAAGAGGGCGATTTGGCACCTACATTCCACCAATTCTGGAAAGTCTCGGCTTGGCTGAGGTCGAGCATAACCCGAGAAACAACCGAATGCGATCTCTGTAGCGGGACAATAGGAACCAAGTCCTCGGCCAGAGCGAAGGAAGCCACTTATCTCCCCCAAGGTCTTTTCCGAGAGGAGATGTGGTTCAGATGGTGCAGGACATGAGCCGGGCAATCTGGTCGATCTTGAATCAGAGGGTGATGCATCCTTAGCCTAACGCTAGCACCTGGGCTGCGAAGGTCTCCACCTTCTTCTGCCAGCCCTCTTCGAGGGGCCCCTTCATGCCGGTCACCAGGACGTTCCCTTCCGCGACCTTCTTCATGCCCTTCTTCTGGAGCAACTCATTCATTATCGGCCTGACGTGCTCCCATCTTGCAATTTCCTCCTCGGTAGGCAACTTACCTGTCTTCTTGTCAGGTCGGGATGCTCCCTCGGTAGTCAAGATAGCATACTTGGTTCCAGGCTCAAGATTCGCCTTCTTCAGAAACCGGCGCATGCTGCCAATCGGCCTGCCGGCGCGACCCGGCGAACTGAACACGTACAGGTCCGCCGGCGTGAGTTCCTTTGGCCGTGCGTCTCGGATGTGGTGGACGTTCACAGTGACCCCTTTAACGGCCATGAGTTTCTTGAACTCCTCAGCGACCATGGCTCCGTTGCCGTACTTCGAAGCGTGGTAGTACTCGATTCTCAT
>JBGOXV010000171.1:0-3623 GCA_041479325.1 Thermoplasmata archaeon | reverse complement strand
TCTTCACACGACCCCTTCCAATGGAGAGGGTGGCGAATCTGATGAACATCATAGGAGAGGTCACGACCTCGCCGGATGGCAGCATCGCGGAGGTCAAATCCGTGACTGTCTTCAGAGAGGGGCCGGTCATGATAAAAGCGCCGGACGAGGAGGCGCTCAGCAGGAAGGGCTCACAGCTCAAGGAGGTCGTGTTCAGAGCAGTCAATTGTGCAGGATGCGGAATCTGCCTTGGGAGGTGCAAGAAAGGAGCACTTTTCCTTGACGGGCAGGTTAGCATCGACACAGAAAAGTGCGACCATTGCGGTTCATGCCTCGGTCCTTGTCCAGCAGTCAGGTTCAGGGACAGCGAACTGGACATTTAGCGGATGACCGCGCGAATCGCGCCCGATACTTCTTTTGCCCTCGCGCCCCAGGGAACCACCGCCACATCCCCTTTCGGCTCGAATCCTTCCTTGACCTTGCAGCACTTCAGGATCACCGGGCCGGTTATCCCCTTCTCCTTCACTAGGTCCATGGGACATATGTTGATCAGTCTGGGCGGTTCAGAACCATAGACCGCTTTGAAGATGCGGGCCGAGAGGCTGCAACCTATCAATGTGACCTGAGCGAGCTCCTCCTCGCTCAACCTGGGGGTCTGGTCTAGGTACAGGACCCTCTTCTCAGAGGTGAGGCCGGAGGCTCGGCATGGGAACATGATAGTCTTCGTTGTGGCCTTTAGGGCGAGTTCGTTGAGGTCCAGCTCAACCATCTTGTACTTGACGTATCTATCCTGGAGTTCTGTCTCCAGCGCATTGTTCACCAGGCCTACGAGCTTTGAGGGCCTGGGTGGGACAACATCGACCACTGTCAGTTCATATGGAGGCTCGTCGATGAAGAAAGATATGTGTTCAGCGCGCCCCTTCACGACGACGCACTTCTTGCCCATACTTTCACGCGCGGACCCCATGGCGGTCGCGGAAAGGACCTCGAGCGATGGATCCTCGAAGAAGGACGTCTCGGATGGCAGCGAGAGGATGTGGACTGATGCGATCTCCTGGAGTATCTCGTTCGAAGGCTTCCTAACGATGAGAGCCACCGCCCAATCGTCTCCAGAGTTGAATACGTAGAAACGGGTCCTGATGTAGGCCTTCTTCCCTTTCAGGAAGTCCTTGATGTTCTGTTCGGTCAACTTGAACTTGACCGATTTGACGCTGACCTCCTTACAGTGGGATGGGAACATTATCTTGTCCGTCATGGATGAGCGATGTCGAGGTTCTAAAACCCATTGCCTAAACGATGGATTGTCCTGGTTGGGATATCCGCCTTGAATTAGGTCGAGAATCGATGACAAGTATCTTTAACCCCTCATCAAATACCAGAAAGGTCGGACCAGATGAAGGGATACCTCGTCCTCGAGGATGGGAGAGTTTTCGAGGGCAGGGTCTTCGGCGCCAAACATGAAGTTCTTGGGGAAGTCGTTTTTGCCACGGGCATGACTGGCTACCAGGAATCGCTCACCGACCCCTCCTACTGCGGCCAGATCCTCGTAGCATCTTATCCACTCATAGGGAACTACGGCATCAATCCCAATGATTCCCAATCTGAGAAGGTCCAGGTCTGGGGATATGTCGTCAAGGAGGAATGCTCAGCACCGAGCCATCGCGATTCGAATCAGAATGTCGGCGGATTCTTGGCTCATAGCGATGTGCCCGGGATAAGCGGCATCGACACCCGGGCGGTCATCAGACACATCCGCAACTTCGGGACGATGAAGGGCGCCATATCCTCGGAGAACCCCGAGAGGGTCCTCAATAGGATGAAGGCGATGAAGCACCCAGAGGAGAGCAACCTCGTCGCGAACGTTAGCACCAAGATCATCAAGAGGTTCGAAGAAGGAAAGAAGAGCACGGTAGCGCTCTTTGACTGCGGGCTGAAGTCGAACATAGTCACAGAGCTCAGGAAGCGGTTCAACGTCATCCAGATGCCGTTCGACACTCCCGTGAATAGGGTGAGAGAGCTGGAGCCCGACGGCATCTTCATCTCGAACGGTCCCGGGAACCCGGCACATCCTGATATGATGTCCTCCACGGTGGCCACGCTGGACAAGCTCAAGGAAGATTACCCGATGATGGGCATATGCCTCGGACACCAGCTCCTCTCGCTCATGTTCGGTGCGAAGACATACAAGCTGAAGTTCGGCCACAGAGGGATCAACCAGCCCGTCAAGTTCGAGGACAGGGTGTACATAACTTCCCAGAACCACGGGTTCGCGGTGGATGCTGCTTCGGCGGAGGACGCGGGCCTCGATATCACCGTCACGAATCTCAACGACGGGACCGTCGAGGGGATGAGGCACAGGGAGCTTCCTATCTTCTCGGTCCAGTTCCATCCAGAAGCCCATCCGGGACCGCATGACACTTCCTTCCTGTTCGACCGGTTTAAGAAGACGATGGAGGGTGCTTGATGCCCAAGAGGACGGACCTGCAGAAGATCATGGTGATAGGCTCAGGTCCCATCGTCATCGGACAAGCGGCGGAGTTCGACTTCTCGGGGTCTCAGGCTTGCAGGTCGCTCAAGGAGGAGGGCTACAAGACTGTACTAGTGAACTCCAACCCCGCGACGATCCAGACAGACATGGCGACCGCCGATATCGTCTATGTGGAGCCCCTCGATGTCGAGACGGTCACGAAGATCATCATCAAGGAGAAGATACATGGCATCCTCTCGGGGATGGGTGGCCAGACCGCGCTCAACCTGTGCTCCGAGCTCGCGGAGAACGGCACGCTCGACCGGCTGAAGGTGGAGCTACTCGGGAGCCAGCCGAAGGCCATCGCCCTTTCGGAGGACCGAGAGCTGTTCAAGCAGATGATGATCGACCTCGGGGAACCGGTCCCAAAGAGCAGGACGGTCAAGACCGTCAAAGACGCGGTCGAGGCGGTCTCCGAAATCGGAAAATACCCAGTGCTGGTCAGACCCGCGTTCACGCTTGGAGGTACAGGTGGGGGAATCGCGTACAGCGAACATGAGCTTGCGGAGATCGCAGGAAGGGGGCTGGCATATTCCAGGATACATCAGGTGCTCATCGAGGAGAGCGTCATAGGGTGGAAGGAGTTCGAATACGAGGTCGTGAGGGACTCGAAGGACAACTGCATCATCGTGTGCAACATGGAGAACCTGGACCCCATGGGCATACACACGGGGGAGAGCATGGTTGTCGCCCCCGCGCAGACCCTCAGCGATCGCGATCACCAGATGCTGAGGAACGCCACGATCAAGATCATCCGAGCGCTCGGGATCGAGGGCGGGGCGAACATCCAGTTCGCTGTGCATCCGAAGACTGGAGAGTACAGGGTCATCGAGGTCAATCCGAGGGTCTCCCGAAGCTCCGCACTCGCATCGAAAGCGACTGGTTATCCGATCGCAAGGGTGGCGGCGAAGATTGCGATCGGGAGGACCTTGGACGAGATTCCAAATGCGATAACGGGCAAGACGTGTGCGGCCTTCGAGCCATCGATAGACTATGTCGTGATGAAGATCCCCCGCTGGCCCTTCGACAAGTTCAGGACGGTCGACAGGAAGCTCGGCACCCAGATGAAGAGCACGGGAGAGGTCATGGCAATCGGCCGGAACATCCACGAGGCTTT
>JBGOXV010000170.1:0-3629 GCA_041479325.1 Thermoplasmata archaeon | reverse complement strand
GCCTCGCAACCGTCGTCCAGCACGAACACCTCTCCGTGCTCGAACGGGTTCAATGTTCCCGCATCGAAGTTCAGGTAGGGGTCGATCTTCATCGCGGTCACTTTCAGCCCCCTGGCCTTCAGGACCCGTCCGATGGAAGAAGCGGTGATGCCCTTTCCTAGCCCCGACAAAACTCCCCCGGAGACTACAATAACCTTCATTCTTGTCTCACGGGATTTGCAGAAGGGGGTCGCCCAACATAAAGGTTTGCCGTGGACCACTCTGCCATACATCGGGCTTTGCGTGCGACATCAACGGTCGATTCTCAGCATGAGCCCCAAGAGCACGTTGACGACCTTCTGGACCGATACTCGAACTGGCTTTGACACTTTTCCCATGAACTCGATTCTCTCCGGCTGGATGCATACGACCGCGGCCTTCTTCCCGGATCTCTCCAGGATAGAGGCCATCAGGGCAACCGCGACCCTGTGGGTCGTGATCTCCGTCTCCTTGATCCTGTCCTTCGGGATGACCTTGATCGACCCGGGTTCGAGCCCCATGTCCGCGGCGTCGACGAACACGATGGTCGCATCTTCTTTCTTCTCGGATATGTCGAGGACCGTGCCCTCGACTCCGTCATGCTCAGAGTATGAGAACGAAGGGAAGCGTTTCTTGAGCGCGAGCGAAACGAGCACCCCTGCGCCGTCGTCAGCCCTGTCGGTGTTGCCCAGCCCGAGGACGTAGACGCGGCCATCGCCGGCCAAGTCCTCGATCTGTCGCCTCAGATCCTCTTCAACGTCACCAGGTGCGTCGCGCAACTTATGCATGGGTCGTACGCCCTCGCCACCATCTCCAGCCCGAGCCGGACCTCCTCGTCCTTCTTGTCCTCGGCAAGCATGTTCTCGGCGCACAGCTTCATATGCCTCTCTATGTCGTCGAGGTTCTGCGCAGTGGGCGTGATGATGTCCGCCGCTTCTATCACGCCGTTCTTCACATCGTAATGATGGTAGAGCGTGCCTCTCGGGGCCTCGACCGCTCCGGTCCCGGAGCCGTTCTCCTTCGTCGGCTTCGCAATCGGCGGGTCGTCAAGCGACGCCACCTTGCGGCAAGCCTCGGGGATGTGCTCAAGAGACCACAGCATCTCGATCGCCTGCGCGAGGTTGTTCTTGAGCGGGTTCCTGAGCCAGGTATCATCGTAGTACTTCTCGAACAGGTCCGCAGCTTCACCGTCAAGGCGCCTGGCCATGTTGATCATCCTCGCGTTTGCGCCCACCGTGAAGGGCTTGTCCTGGTACAATGACCTCTTCGCGAATGAGTGGGTCACCACCCTCTCGTTCGTGAGCGTCTTGTAGTCCTCGACACTCACCTCCTTCCCGTTCGATATGAGGATTGTGTCTCCGGCGAAGCCGTACATCTTGTTCGGGGCGTTCACTGACATGAAGACCATCTCGGCCTCGGAGTAGGTCGGGTACTTCAGGGATGCGAACAGCTCGACGTCCCTGATGGCATCCGGGATCAGCTCCTTCGACTTCGCCTTGATCTCGTCCAGGGCCTTCTTGGTCGGGTACTTTCCAAAGCCGCCTATGATAGGGTTCTCGCCGTGGACGATCCTTCCGCTCGTCACGGCCATGACGTGATTTCCGAACTTCTTGAGCCTGAGGGCACGCTTCACGTCCTCGCCGTAGTCGTTCAGCATCGCTATCGCAGACGGATATCCCAGGAAGTCTGGCAGGGCGAGCATGAAGGTGTGCAGCGAGTTGCTCTCGACGTTCTCTCCGAGCATCATGAGCTCCCGGGTCAGCTGAGCCTTCTCAGGCGGCACGATTCCGATCGCTTTCTCGAGGCCCCTGATGGCCGCATACCTGTGGGACAGCGTGCATATTGCACATATCCTCGGGATCACGTTCAGGTCGTCGGCCGGGGTCATGCCCTTCACGAGCTGTTCGATCAGCCTTGGTCCCTCGTGCACGTCCAGCGTGACGCTCTTGACCTTCTTGCCCTCGAGGGTGACCGTGATGCCGCCATCGCCTTCCACTCTGGCCAGGGCTTCCACATTGAGCTCCCTCATGTCTTCGCCCCCTTCTTCTCGATGTCCTTCACGAGCTTGGCGACGTTGGCTCCTCCGAACTTCTTGATCTTCCTAAGGATGTCATCGGGCTTGTACCCCTTCTCCTTGAGCAGGGCGTACTCCGAGGTAATGTTCAGGTCGTCGGTCGGTCCCCAGCATCCCACGCACGGCAGGTTGTGAGACGGGCAGACCGCGCCGCAGCCGGCCTTCGTGAGAGGGCCACCGCAGAACCTTCCGGCGTACAGTATGCAGGGGTTCTCCTTCCACCTGCATTCCATGCACACGGGGAACTTGTACTGGTACGGATGTCTTCCCGCGACGAGCTTTGTGACCGCGCCGAGGAACTCGCCCTTGTCGATCGGGCAGCCTGGGATGTACATGTCGACCTTCACGAACGCGTCGACGGGCTGAGCCTCGAACGCCTTCGATATCGTGATCTTGGCGTCCCCATAGACATTCTTGAACCGCTCGTCGTAGCCTCCCTCCTCGAGCTTCATCGACTGTGGGCCGCCATGGCAGGCACATGTTCCGATCGTGATCAAGACCTTCGAGCGCTCCCTGATCTCCTTTATCCGCGCGACCTGCGCGTCGGTCGAGATCGAACCCTCGATGAACGCGATGTCCAGCGGGCCCTCGGTGTTGTCGCTCTTCGCCATGACGAACGAGCGCATGTCGACCGCGCCGAGTAAGTCCACCAACTGGTCCTCACAATTGAGAATCATCAGCTGGTCGCCCGCGCAGCCTGTGAACCCGTAGATGCCCACCTTAGGCAATTGTTTTGTCACTTGCACCCCTCCCTATGAGCTCCTTCATCCGGAGCACGTCCCACCATGAAAACACGGGACCGTCTATGCATGTGTACAGGTACTCGACAGCGCAGTGGCCGCACTTGCCGACGCCGCACTTCATCCTCCTCTCGAGCGTCATAAGGATCTGGTGCTTCGGTATCCCGAGCTTGACCAGCTCCTGCATCACGAACTTGTACATGACCGGAGGACCGCACACCGCCGCGTAGGTGTTGTTCGCGTCGATCTTGCCCAGGTCCTGGAACAATGTAGTCACGAGCCCGACCTTGTACGGCCAAGTGCCAGCCTCGTCCTTGTCCACCGACATGAGCATCTCGACGTCGTCCCTCTGCTTCAGCTGGATGAACTCCTCCTTGAACAGCATCTCCCCCACGTTCTTCGCGCCGTGGAGGTAAATCAGCCGACCGAACCTATCCCGGTTGTCCAGAACATCGAGAAGCAGCGACCTCAGGGGTGCGGATCCCATGCCGCCCGCTACGATGAGGATGTCCTTGCCCTCCATCTTGTCCATCGGGAAGCCGTTGCCGTACGGTCCTCGAATGCCGATGGTCTGGTTCTCCTTGATCGAGAAGAGGGTGCTCGTAAGCGTCCCCATGTTCCTTATGCAGAACTCGAGCATGCCTGGCCTCGATGGGGTCGAGCTAATGCAGAAGGGTGCCTCCCCCTCTCCCGGGATCGACATCATGACGAACTGTCCCGGTATGTAGTCCATACGGAGCGCCTCGTCATTGTCGACAGGTCTCGCTTGGTAGAAGTTGACATCCGAAGTCAGGGGG
>JBGOXV010000169.1:0-3680 GCA_041479325.1 Thermoplasmata archaeon | reverse complement strand
TCAAGAAGGGCGAGGTGCTCGTGACGGACAAGACGGACCCGGACTGGGAGCCGATCATGAGGATCGCATCAGCCATCGTGACTGACAGGGGCGGCAGGACCTGCCACGCGGCTATTGTGTCCCGGGAACTCGGCATCCCATGCATAGTCGGGACGGTGAACGGCACGAAGGCCATGAAGACCGGACAGCAGGTGACTGTCGACACTTCCGAGGGACAGGGCCTAGTCTATGGCGGCATCATGAAGTTCAGGATCGACAGGACGGACCTCAAGAGCATCCCGACGACGAAGACGAAGATCATGATGAACGTGGGGGTCCCAGAGCACGTCTTCAACCAGGGCAGGATACCTTGCGACGGGGTAGGCCTGGCGCGTCTCGAGTTCATAATCGCGTCTCACA
Organism: Thermoplasmata archaeon; assembly: GCA_041479325.1. Taxonomy (GTDB): domain Archaea; phylum Thermoplasmatota; class Thermoplasmata; order UBA10834; family UBA10834; genus COMBO-56-21. The sequence continues at coordinate 3,281 of JBGOXV010000169.1, read as the reverse complement.
TCGGCATTCACCCGTTGGCGCTCATAGAATTCAAGAAGCTCAAGAAGAGGGGCGAGACCGACGCCGCGATTGCAGATGTCGTCGAGAGGATCGAAGAGAAGACCCACGGCTACGAAGACAAGGAGGACTTCTTCGTCGAGAAGCTCGCGTGGGGCGTGGGGAAGATAGCCGCCACGTTCTATCCGAGGGACGTCATAGTCAGGCTCTCTGACTTCAAGACTAACGAGTACGCGAGCCTGCTCGGAGGCAGCCTGTACGAGCCCACCGAAGAGAACCCGATGCTGGGCTGGAGAGGCGCGTCCAGATACTACGCTGGCCACTTCAGGGAGGCGTTCAAGCTAGAGTGTGCCGCGCTAAAGCGCGTGCGCGAAAAGAAGGGCCTCTCAAACGTCAAGGTCATGGTCCCGTTCTGCCGAACCCCTGAGGAGGGCAAGAAAGTTATCGACACGATGAGGGAGTTCGGGCTGACGCAAGGCGTGGACGGTCTCGAAGTCTACATGATGGCGGAGATCCCGAGCAATGTGATCATGGCGGATCAGTTCGCCGAGGTTTTCGACGGCTTCTCGATAGGGTCGAACGACCTCACACAGTTGATGCTCGGGCTGGACAGGGACTCCGAACTCGTGTCGCACCTGTACAACGAGAGGAACCCAGCTGTCAAGCACATGATCAACATGGTCATCGAGAAGGTCAAGAAGAAGGGGAAGAAGATCGGCATCTGCGGCCAGGCGCCATCGGACTTTCCCGAGTTCGCCGAGTTCCTTGTCGAGTGCGGGATAGACAGCATCTCGCTGAACCCCGACAGTGTGATCAAGACGAGGCTGATTGTAGCGGCAAAGGAGAAGCAGCTCGGCAGGATCTAGAATCAAAACTCCTTTAGCACTCGCATCTTCTTTTTCCTCGGCTCGCTCGTGGCATCGACCTCCTTGTTCCAGAGCCAGAGCAGATAGAACCCGAACGGCGCTACTCCGAGGGCCAGTACCATCATCGTCTCCCTTGTGCCGAACTGGTCCGCGAACCACCCCGATGGCAGTTCGATCGCAACGAGCAAGCTCGTGAACATCAGGCTCGCGATCGCCACAACTGTGGACCTGTGCTGTGAGTCGACGCGCTTGTTGATGTACCCGCTTATGATCGGAGACTGCAACGAGGATACCGCATAGATCATGAACTGGATCCCGATCGCCAAGGGTGATTTCACAATGAACACGACGGCGAAGGAACCAATGATTGCGAGCAGCATGAAAAGGAGGCTCCTCTTCTCCCCGAGCCTGTGCTCGAACCTGCTCGCCTGCAGGGCTACGAATCCTCCGAACAGCGTGAACGCGGCTATGAATATCCCGATCCACAGGTAGTCGAGGTTGAGGACGTCCTTCATGTACACGGATCTGAAGACCGCCATTACGTAGACCGCGATCTCGATCACGATCTGGAACATGATCAGCGTCATGATCGCTCTGGAGTTGAGCACCTTGCTGAAACCGACCTTCAGCTGGGTCCTCATTGATTCCATCTTGGAGCGGTCCACCTTTGGCTCCTTGAGGAAGACCGCGGTCATGGAACCCACGAGCCCGATGAGGGCGGCGATTATCAGCGTCAGGTCGAGCCTGTGCGGGTTCGTGTACTGCACCAGCACCCCGCCCACTATGCATGCAGCGGCGTTCATGGTGGCCATCACGGTCCATGATTTGGCCATGATCCCGATGAATTCATGGGACCGTTTCACCTCGAGGAGCGTGTCGTAAAGGAATGGCGTGTCGCCGCTCACTACGAAGCAAACTCCAAGAGCCCAGAGCATGTTGGAAACGAGGAACATCCAAAACTGGTCGCTCAATCCGAAGGTAAGGATGCCTATGGAGTAGATCAGCTCGCCGACGAATAGGACAGTCTTGCGGCCGTACTTGTCACCGATGAGTCCTGCCGGGACCTGGAAGACGATCATCGTCGTCCAGAACGCCGTGTCGACAACCGTCAGCAGGAAGAGGTTGTTGACATTCTGATATATCCACAGCGTCCAGAACGGGGCCCATAGGGAGAAGGACGTGACCGCGCGGAAGATGTAGTATCTCCTGATGCGGTCGTCCCCTAGTGCCATGGCTCGCCCCATAAGTCTGGGAGTGTATAAACCGATGACGGACTCAAGCCGCTGAAGTCGAAGCGCTGAAACGAAAATCGAATGGGGGGACGGAGAGGTCCTCCTCTCCGCCGCCCAAGAAAAAGACTCTCAGAGTTTCTTCTCGATGCAGTTCATTCCGAACTTCGGGAGCAGCTTCACGATCGGTTCCGGGTTGAGCATCTCCGGAGGGAACACGCCCTTGGCATCTATCTTGCCACGAGCGAACAAGATCGCTCCTATCGCGAGCGGGGCACCGACCGTGTACGCGGTCGCGCTGTGGCCGTGCTTCCGGTAGCAGTCCTGGTGGTTCATGTGCGTGTAGATGAACCAACCCTGGTCCTTGCCGTTCTTCACGCCCATCGTCTTCGTGCCGCAAATGAAGTCGCCCTTCGCGAGATGGCCGAGCGTCGACGGGTCAGGCAAGCACGCCGCCACTACGTCCCTGGGCGCCACATCGACGCCCTTGACCTTGATCTTGTCCGGGTTCGACAGGCCTATCTTGCCGACGGTCTTGATGACGTTCACGCATGTGTCGTCCAGAGCGATCTTGAAGTCGCAGTAATCGCAGCCCTTGCCGAGCACTTTGCCGATCCAGGTCGGAAGCGTCTCCTGCTCCTCATGGTCGACGTTGTAGACTGGCAGCTTTCCGACTGGGTCCGGATACACCCACTCGTCTCTGCCCTCCAGCGACCCCATCTTCCTGTAATGACCGTCCTTGTAGATCGTCGCGGGCATGAGGACCTCCTCGATCAGTGTCTCGGGAGACCACATCGGCGCGAACTCGTACCCCTCGACGGAGCCGTTGTCGCCGTCTCTCACCAGCAGTTGCTTTACCCGGTCCATCCTGTCAGCGCCCATCCTTGCGAAGATGTTCGATAGCCCGGGGTCGCAGCCCATGCCAAGCATGCCCGTCAGTCCCTTCTTCTTGAACAGCGGGTCGTACTTGTAGATCTGCCACATCAGCGGGGTTTCCTTGATGACGCCGCCTGCAGGAGTCGGGTCCTTCGCGATATCGCAGGCCATGTCCGCGTAGTTGGAGCCGGCCTTGAGGCATGCCTCCATTATCGGGTAGTTGAACCGCGGTATCACCGCGTTGAGTACCAGGTCTATTCCTTTGAACGCCTTTGCCATGCTGGTCACATCGGAGGCGTCGACCTTCTTCACG
>JBGOXV010000168.1:0-3687 GCA_041479325.1 Thermoplasmata archaeon | reverse complement strand
ATCAAGCTCTACAATAACAGGCGTGCTAGGCTCGCGCAGACATCCCGGACCAGCACCCGACGCAGATAAGCGCTCTTCCAGATCCGTCTAGACTCCTATCGCATGCAGGACAACGAACAACGCGCCCGCGATCGTCGCGGCTGCCGGGATTGTTAGCACCCACGCGATCATGATGCGTCTTCCGACACCCCACCTTACCGCGGAGAAACGCTTCGTTGCCCCGACTCCCATGATAGCCCCCGATATGGTGTGGGTCGTGCTTACTGGCACCCCAAGATGAGCAGTCGTGAAGAGCATCGCGGCTGCGCCGGTCTCTGCGCAGAACCCCTGATACGGGTCCAATTTCGTGATCCTCGAGGCCATCGTCTTGACGATTCTCCAGCCTCCGAAGAATGTGCCCAGCGAGATCATTATCTGGCAGGCGATCATAACCCAGAGAGGGATTGGAAACCCGTTTGTGGTCGGAACGCCGGCATTCATGATCAAGACAAGGGCGACTATGCCCATGCCTTTCTGGCCGTCGTTGGTGCCGTGGGTGATCGAATATGAGGCGGAAGATACGATCTGGAGCCTACGGAAATACCTGTTGACCGTGGACCTGGAAATTCTTCGCGCAATCCGCATCACAAGGATTGTGAGAAGGAAGGCGGCCGCCATGCCGGCCAGCGGGGATATGACAATGAAAGAAATCGTTTTCAAGGTCCCGCTCCAAACGATCACGGCAGTGCCTGCTGCCGCCACCCCTGCCCCGAGTAGGCCTCCAACCAGGGCATGACTGCTCGAAGTCGGTATTCCGAACCACCAGGTAATCAAATCCCAGACGACTGCTCCCGCTACCGCACAGAAGACCAGGAGAATACCCACATCCGACATGACGATGTCTGTGTTGATGATGCCCTTGCCGATGGTCTTCGCGACCGCAAGGCTAATGTTGATGCCCACGAAGTTGAAAAAGGCCGCCATGCTGACGGCAGCTACCGGGGAAAGGACCCTGGTTGCAACGATCGTGGCTATGGAGTTGGCAGAATCGTGGAAACCGTTTACGAACTCGAAAGCGAGTGTGAGACCGATTGTCAGAGCCGCGATCGCCTGGAGCCCGAAGATATCCATGGAGATGCACCTAGGAATTCTTCATGAAGATGTCCTTGATGACATCCGCCGCGTCCTCGCACTTGTCCGTGGCCTCCTCCAGATACTCGTAGATCTCCTTCAGTTTGATTATATTGACAGCATCGTATTTCTTGAACAGGCCAGCGACCGCCACGTGCGTGATATCGTCCCCGACATTCTCAAGCCGGTTGATCTCAATGAAATGCGTCAGGATTTCGTTCTTTTTCTTGAAATTCCTGAGGTCCTTGACAGCGTGATTCACCTCTTTCGAAGAGGTGAGAATCACTTCCGTCAGCTTGATCATCTCGGGGGGGATTGTCTTGAGCTCATAGGACCACATCCGGTGAGATGCGGCCTCGATGAAATCGAGAATGTCATCCAACCTCGAGGTGAGCTTCGAGATGTCATCATGGTCGATCGGGGTCACGAATGTCTTCGTGAGCTCGTCGGATATGTGGTGGACCAGCTCGTCCCCCTTGTGCTCGATATCCTTTATCCTGTCCCTTTTCTCCGCGATATGGTCGAAATTGGTGACCATGTCCAACAATGCTTCTGCGCCCTCAAGCACCACGTCGGCCTGCTGGTCGAACATGTCGAAGAAGTGCTTCTCCTGCGGGATGATCCATTCCTTCATACCCATCCGATGCGCTCCCCCTGTTCGACCGGTCATGCCTTGGTCGACTAATAAGTCTTGTCAGCTATCATGTAAGGTGGTTGTCGATCCCCCACAATTCGTAGGAAGCTTTTATTGAGGACTCGGACATCCTGGGTCGATGGCAGGAAAGGAGAAGGCCGAGCCCATTCCCAGGTTATTCGGCACCAACGGCGTCAGGGGAGTCGTCAACTCCGATCAGATGGACTGCCAGTTCGCCCTCAGACTGGGGCTCGCCATCGGGACCTTCATGGGCGGACAGGTCATGCTCGGGACTGATGCCAGGACCTCCAACGAGATGCTCAAGGCGGCATGCGCTTCCGGGATCATGGCAACGGGGTGCGATGTACTCGATTGTGGCATCGTTCCTACCCCCACGCTCCAATACGCAGTCAAGGTGAACAAGGCCGCGGGCGGCGTAGTGATCACCGCGTCTCACAACCCGCCGGAGTTCAATGGCATCAAGTGCATCGACAAGGACGGCACGGAGATGAGCAGGGAGAACGAGGAGGCCATCGAGAAGATATATCATGATCAAGAGTTCTCCAGAGCCGATTGGGCTAGGGTCGGTCGCATAAGGCCGTTCACTACCGCCATCGACAGATATGTCGGCGGAATACTGGCGAAGGTCGATGTGCCAGCGATAAGGCGAGCGAGACTCAGAGTGGCTGCTGACTGCAGCAATGGCGCCGGGGGCCTCGTCGTCCCGAGACTTCTCGAACGGCTGGGTGTCACATACGTTACGCTAAACGCAGACCCCAACGGGGCTTTCCCCGGTCACAACAGTGAACCCACTCCTGACAACTCGACCGAACTGGTCGAGCTCGTGAAATCCGGCGGATTTGATCTGGGATTCATCCAGGACGGCGATGCTGACAGGACCATCTTCGTCGACGAGAATGGAAGGTACCTCTATGGGGACAGAAGTCTCGCGATCGTGGCCAAGTACCTCTGCTCCCAGAAGAAAGGGAGGCGAGTGGTCACGACCGTGGGCTCCTCGATGGCTGTGGAGGACGCAGTCAAGATGTCCGGGGGGTCCATCACGTATACGAGAGTGGGCTCCCCAGTCGTGGCCCGCGAGATGATGGACCAGGGAGGCATCTTCGGGGGAGAGGAGAACGGGGGCCTGATATTCGCCGACTTCCAATACTGCAGGGACGGCGCGATGGCCGTCGCCAGGATGCTGGAGATAGTCGCGCTCAAGGGGAAGCTCTCGAAGGTCAACGACGAGATCCCGCAATACTTCCAGTTCAAGAAGAAGACGCCTTGCCCAGAGGGTAAGAAAGAAGCTGTGATGGAGCGGCTCGCGCGGACGGCCAAGGGAAAGAGGGTCGACCGGACAGACGGGGTGAAGATCTTCCTCAAGGGGGGGTGGGTTCTCGTGCGCCCCTCGGGAACGGAACCGCTGTTCAGGGTATTCTCGGAATCGAAAACGTCAGAGAAGGCCGAGAAGTTGGCGGATGACTACGTGAAACTGGTTCAGAAACTGATCAAAGCATGATTCACTTCTTCGCTTTGACATTGCGGCTCTTCCACTTCACCGCCATCACCTCGCGCATCATCCGCGCCGCGAGGATCGAGGTGTTGCCGTTGTCATAGGGCGGGCACACCTCCACCACATCGAACCCTACAAGGCGGTCTCCGAGCTTGTTGATTACGTATCTCACGTCCCAGGGCGTGAGCCCAAAGGGCTCAGGGGTCCCAGTTCCTGGGGCATATGCCGGGTCAATCCCATCGATGTCCAGAGAGAGGTAGACCGGCTTCCGCTTGAGCTTCGCCAGCATGCGGTCGAAGACCTTCTCCACGCCCTTTTCGTGTATCTCGAAGGCGTCTGCGTATAATGCGTCCTCCACCTTCTCGTCGGAAGAGATGGACCTGACGCCAAAAGCGAATGCATTCCCCTTGCCCACGCTCTCGACTATCCT
>JBGOXV010000167.1:0-3781 GCA_041479325.1 Thermoplasmata archaeon | reverse complement strand
GCCTCTTGGTGGGCCTCTTGCCCATGGACTCCAAGATCCCCTTGATCTCTTCGACCCGCATCCGCTCATCTCGCGACGAACAGGCGGTACTTCTCATCCGGGTTCGCGAGCTCGTCCTCGATCCTCTTCGCCACAAGCTTGTCCAGCTGATGGGCCATCGGGACTCTCTTCGCGAGGTCGGCCAGGTCCTTGAACGGGCCCTTCTTCCGCTCCTCTATTATCGCCCACATTGTCTTCTTGCCCAGGCCCGGCAGGAGCTCGAGCATGTGGAACCGGGTGGTTATCGCCTGCGCCTCGTTGAAGAACGTGACGAACCTCGGCTCATGGGCCTTGATGATCTGCATTATAACGAACGACAGCTCGCTCTGAGCGGCGTTGGTCAGCTCGTTGAAGCTTATGCGCCTCTTCACGTGCAGGACCTCCTGTCTCAGGTCAAGGTCCTTGCCGATGTAGACCCTATCGCCGACGTTGATTGTCAGGCCCTCCTTGGGCACGAGCTCGAAGAGCTTGAACTGGTCCTCGCCGATGGCGAAGGCCACAGGCTCCCGGTGGAACATCTTCTCGTCAGGAAGCCCTTGGGGCAGATAATCTAGTATTCTCGCGTAGTCCTCCGTAACAACTCCCCCGGGCTCGTTAGAGATACTTCTCTACGACGCTAAGTATCTTTTCGATGTCTTTCTTCTCAACGCTCGCCCTCTCCTTGGAGAAGATGAGGCGCACATCGTCTGCGTTCGACGGCATTATGTCGGCTATCTTGACCGCGTTGATCTCCGACACGAACCCGAGCTCGATAAGCTCCTTGACGAGCTTCTTGGCCTTCTTGGAGTCGATCCTGGAAAACTTCGAGGCGTGCTCGAGCGATAGCTTCTGCTCAGGCGTGAGCTCGCCATCCTTCTGGCGCTCGTCCAGTATCTCTTTCACCTCTGCCAGTGTGACTACCTTCTTGTCCTCCATGGAAAAACACCGCCTGTAGTCACTTGGCCTTCCTGAGGTGCTCTGGCCTCACTATTACCTGCTTCATCTTGTCCCCCATCCTTACGTCGATGAGGTAGGCGTCGCCCCGCTGGCCCACGACTGTGCCCGTGTGCCCGTGGAACCTGACGTGCGGCACGCCCTTCTGGACGCTCGGGTCGAGGTTGATGTTCGCCTTCTCCCCGATCTCGAAGGTCTGGAAAATCCTGGTGATCGGAGATAGACCTCTGTCTCTGGCGCGCTTCTGCATCACATACCGCGTCCGGCGCCTGTAGCCTTTGGATGCCTTTACCATGCCTTCAACCTCCTTGGTCTCCGATCCCTATGACGTCTAGCTCGAGCACTTCGCAGGGCACACCGACGATCTCGGCGACGTTGGGTTGCGTCCTGCCCTGGTCCCCATGCATCAGTTCCTTGATGTATGTGCCGCTGTCGGCCTCGACGACGAACACCGCCTCGAGGCCATCAAAGGACTCTATCCGGATGCTCCGGACGGTCCTGTGCCGCTCGAGGTCCGCCCGTCGATGGACGACCCTGTTTGGAGTGAGCTGACTTATAGGCTTTCCGGCCAATGAGCCAACTACTTCATTAAGCTTTCCGTGGTCCACGGATGACTGGAACCGCACCCTGACCCTGTAGGTCTTGGTGTGGGTGGAGTCCTTGATTGACCTGACCTCGGCCTTGTTCGACATCCTGAGGCCCTCGACCTCGACTATGCCCTTGCCCGACTCGTTGATATCCTTCTCGATGGCCTGCAGGTCGAGCGTCCTCTTCCTAGGCCTCCTGACCTCGACGACGAACGGCCTGCCGTTGCCGAGCATGCGGGCGTCGATATCCTCCCGGCCCATGCCGTGGAAGAAATCGTCCTCGCCCTCGGCGTGCCTCATGATGATCGGGCCCGTCATGTCCTGCACACTAGAATCGTACATCCGCCCCTTGCCGTTGCATCTCGGGCAGCCTTTGCCCCTGCACTCCCGGCACATCCACCTCGTCTGAGGCATCTCCCTCGAGAACTTCCTGTACCTGCCGTAGACGAACAACGGAGCGACATCGAGAACTATCCGGTCGAACCGCGTGTCGACCAAATAGACCATGTCCGGGTTCGTGAATTCGACCTGCCTCCCGAGCTTATTCTCCAAGAGCTTCCCGATCTCCCGGTTCAGCTCGGTCTTGATTGACTCGGTCTCCTTTGCCCCGACCTCGGTCCAGAATGCCTCCTCCCGCTCCTGCAGTTCCGCATCGACCTTGGTCCCCACCAGATAGTTGTTGAACTCGAGACCTTCGGAGGCTTTCACCGCTATCGCTGCGAACTTCTCGAGTTCGAGGAAGAGTCCTCTGCATACATAGCACTCGGACGAGTCCGTTGGAGGAGCTGGGCTTCCGGGTACGGACGACCTGACGATCTCGCCCCTCTGGTCGTTCGAGAGTCCCCTGGACACGGATGCAAAAAGCCTTCCCAGGCAGTGGTTGCACAAGGGGCGCTGAAGCGCTCGCCCTGCGATCTCTAGCCTATCCGACATCTACATCGAAGGTGACGCCAAGCGGGTATATATCCGTTGTCAGGGGTTTTGAGGATAGGAATAGCCGTTGATCTGATTACTCAGATGCCCACACACTCCAGCTTCTCTTTGCACACTTTCCAGAGCGCTTCGTCCTCTCCAGTCGTTATCGTCTCGATCCAGCCGACAAGGACGGGCTTCAGCCCCTCAAAGGACTTCGCGAGGTCGAACCCGGCCAGTGGGGCGTCGTATACGAGGTAGTTGACAAACACCGCCCGGTTCTTCACGTTCTCCTCCTCGAGTGAGAAGAAGAGCCTCGCCCTCTCGTCTCCTTTGACGATATAGGTCTCGCCCACGAGCGCGTGCTTCTTCCTGAAGGTCGCCCCCATCTCGATATGAGCTATGCCCTTGTAGTCGACGTTCTCGTTCAGGGACCAGCGCATCTGGCCCTCGTAGTTACCCAGGACGTACTGGGACGGTGCCATCTTCAGCTTCTGGCCAGATTCAAGGGCGAGCCTTGTCCAGAGCCTGAGGAAGCCGTGCGCGAAGAGCTTCATGACTCGGTCGCGCTCGCTGCTCCCCTTCACCTGCGAATATGGGATCGATTCGATGTCTGCATCGATGGACCTCATGAGACCTTCGGACATCAGAATGCACGCATCTCCGTCTGGATATTTCAACCAGCCGAAGGACCTGCCCGCTAGAAGCCCATCTCATCTACTTTTAGGCGCGCTCGGCTGCCTTCGAGGAAGTGATACACCGCGGCGTGCTCGCTCCCGGAGAGCATCATGTCGACCGCTCTTTTGGCGACATCCAGCTGCATGATGTCGCCGATGAGACACACGGTGTTGCCGGACACGGACATGAAAGCGCCCGTGAGCTCCTCGATGATCTCCCTGGTCTTTCCGCCGGAGCCGATCACCCTCGATCTCATCCTGATGACCCTCTCCTGCCTCTTGCCGACATAGTCTCGTATGTCGAACACCTCGAGGTAGTACTCGTCCTGGAGGAGCAGCAGGGCCTTCTGTGGGGAGAACCCTCGGCCGATGGCCGTGACGACGTTCGCGACTGCCAGGGCGGTGCCTGGGTCCTTGGCCTTGGTCAAGTCGATCTCGACGTCCCCCTCTTCTGAGTCAATCGTGAGCTTGACGCCCGTGGCCTTCTCGATCTTGAGCTTTGTGACGCCGTTCTTCCCTATGAGGACGCCGACTCGATCGCTCGGTATCTTGACCGTCTGAATCATGTCTTCCTTATCTCCTCGAGCTCCCTCTTGACATCCAGCCTCACGCCCTGCTTTTTGAAATACCTTG
>JBGOXV010000166.1:0-3785 GCA_041479325.1 Thermoplasmata archaeon | reverse complement strand
GGCTTCAACGGTCTCGCACTCGGTCCTCTTCGAATCGGAGTGGATGGCGATGCTCGCAGTGATCTCGGCCTTTCCAAGGAGATAGTCGATATGCCATCTGAGCTTCTTACGATCGGACTTGTGCCTCCTGACACGTTGCTCGATCCCGCCCATCGCCGAACCCACATACACGTAGTATCCTTGCTTGAACTCCTTTGCTCCAAGGGCACCTACGACTATCCTCTGGTCAGAAGGCAGGTGGATCAACAGGCAGTAAACCCCTCTCACGCGTCCACGAACATTTTTCAATGCCTTGAAGTTTGTCCAGACATTCGACTTCCACGACCTGAAAATCAATATACCGCCGTATCCAATGTCCCGGGCGCCGACAGCAAAAGGGATGGGATATGGTAAGTGCGGCCTCGCTGGCATTCATACCTTTGGTAGCGGTGGGCTTCATACTCCTCAACCAAGGTGCGAAGTTCATCACGGATAACGCGGTTGCAGTTTCGCGCAAGCTCGGGATCAGCAGGTTCGTCATTGGCATGCTCATAGTCTCCACACTGGCCGCCATGCCGGAGGTGCTCGTCTCAATCTTCGCGCTCGAGGAAGGCGCGAAATCGATAGCCTTGGGGAACAGCCTGTCTTCGAGCGTGGTGACGATCGCCTTCGTGATCGGGATGACTGCCATCATCGTCCCGCTCAAGGTCACGCGAGAGATCATCATGAGGGATGCGGTGTTCCTCATGACTTTCACCATTGTGGCCTCGGTCCTTCTTCTCGATGGCAGACTGACCTTCCTGGAGGGCGTAGCCTTGATGATCCTCTTCATCCCCTACACTATGAACCTGTTGCTGGCGGAGCGCGTCACCGACCCTAAGGAGCTGGAGAAGAGCATGGAGGATGCGACGATCCAGCTCGAGCTCATGGGACACTTGTTCGGAAGGAAGATTGCAGTGCGAGCTGGTCTCCAGTGGCTCATCTTCGGCGTCCTATGGACGGTATTGGGAGCAGAGCTCGCCGTGAGGAGCATCATGAACATGACCAGCGATTTCCATCTGGACCCGTGGCTCGTTGGAATCACGATTGTCGCTCTCGGGACTACACTCCCTGACATCGTAGCGTTCTACCATGCTGCGAAGAGGGGCTTTGGTGATTTGGCGCTTGGCGAGGGCATAGGGGCCAACATCGTCTCCTTGCTGCTCACACTTGGCCTTATGGGCATAATCAGTCCGTTCGGCTTCGACAGCAAGACCATTATTCCCATCCTGGTCGTGCTCAACCTGTCAACATTCATGATGTTTGTCTTCATGGTGAAGGGCATGAGGATAACGCAACTGAACGGCATCCTTCTGATGAGCACTTACTTCGGGCTGATACTCGCGACCATCATGCTGACACTGAGATGAACGGCCCATCGAGCTTATCTAGGGTTATTCACATTCTAAAGCGAAGAGGTGCGTCCATTGGCCAAGCAACTCATCACAGGCCTCGGAGACGGTGACGTCGACAAGTACGTGTTCCTTTGTGGCGAACCGGAGAGAGTTCCGAAGATCGCGGCAGCACTCTCGAAGAGGAGGAAGGTAATCCAGAAGAGGGAATTCTGGGTCCACAGAGGAGAGCTCGACGGAACACCCGTCTCCGTGGCATCGACTGGGATAGGAGGGCCATCGGCCGCCATCCTGGTCGAGGAGATGGCGAACCTTGGGGCCCACACATTCATTCGGATCGGTACGAGCGGCGGCATCGCCGAAGGACTTGAGAAAGGCGACTTCGTGATATCGACCGGGGCCGTCAGGATGGAGGGCACGAGCAAGAGCTACACCTGGCCGGAATACCCAGCCGTTGCGAGCCACGAGGTCGTATTGGCTCTGATCGATAGTGCAACCAGGCTGAAGGCGAGGTTCGATGCGGGGGTCTGTCTGTCGGTCGATGGATTCTACAGCGAGAACAAGATACTCATGGGCGGCAAGGTCGCACCGATGTCGCAGTGCGGATACATGCCCTCCTTCATGGCGGAGAGACTGGCCGATGCCAAGAGGATGGGGATAAAGAACATCGAGATGGAGAACGGGGCCATATTCACCCTCTGCTCCCTGTTCCGCCTCAGGGCGGGGGCGATATGCACTGTATCGGACGTGGTTCCCTGGCATCCGACGGAGAAGACGATAGACTTCGAGGACAACATGGCCGAATGCATCAAGGTGTGCGTGGAGGCCATGAGGACATTGATCTCATGGGACAAGAAGAGGGGATCGGCAAAGTTCTGGTGCCCCTCACTGAGATAACGCGTTACTCGGCTTTGCTGCCGAATCTCTCCTTGGGTTTCTTCTGTTGCTTGGCAGGCTCCGGACGAGCGGCCAACCCCAGCTTCGTGAATGGCTCGGGCCACGCGACTGAATGGATGCTCGGGGGACCTTCCCTGTCCCTGAAGTACTGCTGGTAGAACTCCTCGGAAACGTTCGGTATGACCGGGGCGACGAGTTTCAGCAGGCCAAGTCCGACCGACCACATCGTGTACCAGGCTCCCTCATCCTTGCTGTCGAGCCTCTTCCCGTCCTTCGTAAGATAGTCGGCTGAGATGTCCTCCCGTATGAAATCCTCGACCGTCTTCAGGGCATCTACGAGCTTTCCGTCCTGCGTGAGGTCCTTGAAATTCATCCCCATCCTGATGAACGATGCCAACAGACCCTTGTCCGAGTCATGGAGCACCATCAATTCGACGATGGGCTTGGCCTTGATGCGCTTGGTCACGAACTCCTCGAGGCTCCAGAGCTGTTTCCATAGACGGGTCTCCTGCCGCCTCAGGTCCAGGAGGGACCTCGCCTCGCCATATTCCCTCGATTGCGCGGCGCTCGAAGCCGCCCTGAGTGAATCTTGGATCGCATCGGTCTGGACCCCACTTCTGCTCAGGATGGGTGTCAGTCTGAGCACGTCCTTGATATAGCCCCGCAGGTGCCCGTGCCATTCGAGCCTGTCCTCGAGAAGGTCCTTGGCCATCATCATATTGGTCGTGGCCTGGTCGAACCTTCCCTCCTTATACGTCCCGATGGAGTCGGAGATGAGATCCTCGACATCCTGACAGAATACGTCAGTCTTGCGCGCCTGGCCAGCGAGATTCTGGGCCTGCCGGTAATATGAGAGGAAGTTGATGCTGTTGTATCCCCGCTCCTCGAGAACTGAGGCGGCGGTGGTCGCGATTACCTGGTGTCTGCTGAACATGCATTCCACGAGCGCCAGTTCCCCGAGCTCGGACTGGGTGACTCTGGCCAGACTCGCCCTCACCTGCTTCCTGACCTTCGGGTTGTCCGCATCATAGTGCTTGACGAGTATGGGTACGACCGCGAGCGGGTTCTTGCCTGCATGCTCCTCGATTCGGTCCACCATCTTGCGCCTTCGACCCGGCATCAGCGAGGATAGGTCTGCGACCAGGTGTCTGTCGATCCTGAGGCTCTCGATATCCTTGGACATCTCGACGTCGGCGTCGCTGAGATAGATACCCTTGGGCACCAGTCACACCTGGAACCTTAGGATGATAGTGCGCATACATAAGACTTTTCGGATTTGTGGCTCGGTGGCTCGCATGATGGACGGTATCGGGTCGCGCGGAGGCATCGGCAAGTCATCTTGAAACTCATCGTCCTGTAAACGTATGTAGATGGGTGACTCTCGATGGGTGAACGGCCTTGAGCAAGCTGATTGGTGGAGCGGCTCAGTTGAGCTGCCTCAGTTCTGCCACGGTTGGAAACTTCAGTGCCTTGTCCCCTGAGAAGACGATGGGGACGAAACTGGACAAACCGACGTCC
>JBGOXV010000165.1:0-3806 GCA_041479325.1 Thermoplasmata archaeon | reverse complement strand
CTGTACATTGCAGGTCATGAGGCATAAAGCATATTCCTTGGACATTTCAATCGAGGTCGGGGAAGATGCATACATGCCGGCTGAGAAACGGTCAATTCTGAGCAGGAAACCACACAAGTTCGAGGCATCCGGAGACTTCTTGGAGCACATCGACGGTGAGGAACGACGCAGATCCATACCTCCCGAGGGAATCGTGGAAAGGATGGGTCTGTCCGAGAATGACTTGGTTCTCGATCTCGGTGCCGGTGTCGGCTACTTCGCATCGCCGATCTCCAAGAGATCCAAAGAGGTGGTCGCGATCGACAGCGAGCCCAAGATGCTAGCCATCCTATCTCAGCGGGTGCGCTCATCCGGGATTGTGAATACGCACATTGTCCGCGGAGATATCGCCGTCCTGCCCTTCGCGGACGGCTCGATGGACCACGTGCTCGCGGCGTTCGTCTATCACGAGGTCTCGGATCAGTCCGGACTGATGGGGGAATCGGCTAGGGTGCTCCGACCCTCGGGGAGGTTGACGGTCGTCGATTTCCAGAAACGGCTATCGAGAGAAGGTCCTCCGATCTGGGTGAGGAAGAGCCCAGGACATGTGGAACGGACATCCTCGCCGTGGTTCAGACCATTCAACAAGTTCGAGACCGACTTGTACTATCAGTTGTGCTTCATCAAGTCATGATCACTCAGCAAACACGGATAGAATGCGATGGCGCCCCGGTCGGGATTTGGACCCGAGTCCCGAACTCGACAGGCTCGGATGATAGGCCGCTACACTACCGGGGCGATGCGAATCCGCGCTCTGGATTAGCGGCTCCTGAGCGCTTTCTTGAGGCAAAAGACTACCCCGTATATAAGAGTTGGCGGTTGGCGAGAACGCTGGCTCCAGCGTCCACGAAAAGGAAAACAGGTGCTCCTCTACTGAGGTTTCGTCATCGCCGCGGACCCCGGTTCAGGTGCCGGAGCGGGCGCGGGCTTCACCGGCTCGGGGAAGTTCTCCAGGGGCACAGAAGTGTAGATGCCGCACCTCATGCAGTAGAAGATCGCGAAGTCCTCGTCCTTCTGGTCGGCTATCAGCTCCCGGCCACACATCCTGCACTTCGCTTTCATGTCTATGAGTCTCATCTCTACCTACCTGTCAGAGTCTTCTGAATATCCGCATGTTCTTTAAGCTTTATGGGGCGCCGGTCTGAGCCTACCTCCAGCTGACGAGGATCTCCTCCCTGTTGAATATCCTCAGAGCCAACATCAGGATGCCCGCGTCGGCCGCCACGACCGCTAACGAGAAGAACAGCATGGGCAGGGCGCCCGTGGAGAGCACGCCGGCGATGCTGAGGAACAGGAACAGCATGATGGGCAGCACGAGCACCCCCCCGATCTGCTGCGACACCCGGACATCGTTGACCCTGGATGAGATGATGACGTTCGTAAGTATGCTCATCATGCACATTGCGGGCGCGAGAAGCAGGACCCCGATCATCCAGTAGGTGTTCGGCAGCGGGTAGTACCCGAGGCTCGGTCTCGTCAACACGTCGACCATGATGGTCGATACCACGAAGGAGATCCAGGTCGCGCCCATGCTCACCACGAATATGGACCCGGACTTGCCGACCAGTAGCTCCATGTCGGTGATCGGAGTCGCGAGCAGGGGCTCGAGGCTCTTGTTGACCTTCTCGCCGACGAAGCTGTAAGATGCCGTGACGGTCGGGATTGTCACAGGCGTCATGATGAGCAGGATGAGCAACAAGTTGAACATGAGCGTCTTGATATTCTCGAGTTCGGAGTTTCCGTTGACGTACTGCGATTCGTGGAGCACGTTCCCGGAGTCGATTGTGAGGTTGAAGAGCACGCATCGAGTGAGTATGCTCGCCCTAACAGCGCTGAACCCGATCCAGGAACCAGTCACGGTGGAGTTCGTGACGGTGGAGTTCCTCAGCGAGCATCCCTGGACGACGCTCCCCACAACGGTGACGTTGTCGAGCTCCGTTCCGAACAGGACCGCGCTCGTCAGAGTCGTGTTGTTGAGCCTCATTGTGATGTCCAATTGGAGATCGACGGTCTTCGTGCTCTGCCTGCTCAGCTGGTTGATGGGGAGCACGTACACCGCTGGGAGGACGACGGAGATGATGAGGGGCATGAGCACTATCGTCATCAGGACATAGCGGTTCTTGGCGAACTCCGCGATGTCCTTCTTGGCGATTATCACCGCCTTCTCCATCCTCATCTCGCCTCGCCTCCGATGAGCTTCATGTAGACGTCCTCGAGCGAGCGTTTGAACTCGGTCACGTACTCGATCTTGGCCCCAGCTCGGGACAGTGCCTCGATGATCGCCGGGTTCCGCACCTCGGGGTCGTCGAGGTCGACCAGGATCTTCCCATCCTCCTCCCTGACCTTCGACGCGAAAGGCAGCGAGCGCACGACCTCGAGGAATCCCTGGGCGGGCTGGGACAGCTCGATGACCGTCGTCCTGCCCCAGTATCTCCTGGAGAGCTCCCGCGGGGAACCGACCGCGAGCACGCTCCTGTTCATGATGGCTATCCTGTCGCAGAGCCGCTCGACCTCGTCCAGGTGGTGGCTATTGATGAAGATGGTCCTGCCCTCTTTCCTGAGCGCGAGCAGGAACTCTCGGACCGTGTGCGAGGCCTGCGGGTCGAGACCAGCTGTTGGCTCGTCGAGGAAGACGACCTGCGGATCGTGGACGAACGCCCGCGCGATCGCGATCTTCTGCTTCATCCCCTTCGAGAATGTCGCCACGGGCTCTTCCCTGCGGTCCCAGAGCTCGAGCATCCTCAGCAGCTCCTCGATCCTCTTCTCCCGCTCGTACTTCTTTACGCCGTACAATCGCGCGAAGAACTCCAGGTTCCTGTTGGCGCTGAGCGAGTCGTACAGTCCCGGCGATTCGGGGAGGACGCCGACGATGCCTCTTATGAAGGACGAGTCCGGCTCCTTGTTGATCTCGTAGCCGTTCACGGTGGCCGTTCCAGATGATTGCTTGATCAGACAGGCGAGCATCCGAATGGTGGTGGTCTTCCCGGCCCCGTTCGGGCCCAATAGGCCGAACACCTCCCCGTCCTCCACCTTGAGGTTCAGGTCCTCCACTGCGACCTTGTCGTCGAACTTCCTACCGAGCCCCTTGGTCTCGATCATTTCAAAACCCGTTCAGCGGATGCGAGGTGAGTTAAGTCGAACTCCGAGATAGAGGTTACGGGGGAACCCCTGTTCTCCAACATCATCGGGCGCTCATTACCTTCAGGATGGCCTCTGCCGGAGAACCGTCCGTCTCCTCGAGGGCCTTTCTCGCCTCGGAGGCGGTGCATCCAGTCTGGGACATCACGAGCTTGATGTCCTCGTCCGGTATCCCGCCCTCCTCCACGGCCTCTTCCTTCTTCCTCTCGCGCTCCTGAGGCGTGCCGACGACCTGGAATGTCTTCTGCCCCTGGACCGTTACTGCGGTCACCCTCGCGTCCTTGACCACGATCTCCTTGGTCCTGGTCCTGATGACCACTTCCTCGACGTCGGGCATCTCCTCCTGCTGTATCCCCATCCTCTTCATCATGGCCTGCATCTGTTTGGGGTTCATCCTTCCGCCGGGCATCATTCTATGGGCACCTCAGATGGTTTGAATGTCTGGAACAGATGCACTCAATAAAAGAGTTTTGGCCCGTTGCGCTTATCATCAATATATAATGAAGAATGTATTGGGGTTTGGGGTGGCTCGAAATGAGCGCGTCGAGTGTATCGCAGGCGGGAACAGGGAGCCGGCATAATCGAGTGACCGCAATCTTGATCGTGGCAATCCTCGTGCTGTCCGTGCT
>JBGOXV010000164.1:0-3806 GCA_041479325.1 Thermoplasmata archaeon | reverse complement strand
GCCATGAGCTTCGCTATCTTGTTCATTATGTCTATCCGAAACGCCTTCTCCTTGAGGTCGTCTTCCACTCCCTTCCGAGCGGTTATGTCCCTCAAGACGATCCCCAAGCCGATGAGCGCCCCGTTCGGATCCCTCAAATTGGAGGCCGATATCGAGCACCAGGAAATGCCGCCATCCGCTCGCTTGAACTTGATTTCATAGTCCTCGCAAACCCCGCCTTGTTCGAGCAGGGAGACGAGCGCCTGCCATTCGATGTTCCTTCCCACAAGGTCGTTCGCGACATTCTTCTTCTTGATATCCTCGTCCGAGTACCCAAGAGCTCGGGCGAATGCGGGATTGGAATAGAGCAGCTCGCCGTCCTTTCTGCAGACTAAGACGCCATCTGACAGCTGCCTCAAAAGGGATTCCGGGTCTATCTGCGAAGTCATCTGTTCCAAACTCCTTCGCGCCGCACCGTTTGAACGCGCTGGCTGAGTGCCCGGGCGAAGTCCCGAAACGCCTAGGAAGTCTTCATCATAAAAGCTTTTCCGAACTCAGCTTGAGATGCAACCACGGCATGATCCCGGCCAGGCAAGGCTTTCTGCATGCCATGGGCACTCCTGGCCGGCCCGAATGCAAGAAGCTTCAAGTAATCGCCCACAAATCCCCCGACGGTCACACGCACCGCAGACGGCCTAGAGGTGCTCGGTGGCTCGACAAGGTGGGGAGATGTCAGCAGACGAGAAGATACTGAAGGATTTGCAGAAAGCTGTTCTGGGGTATGATTCGAAGGCAGCCGTGAGCGCCGCCAAGGCGGCAATCGCGGCGAAGGTCGATCCGCTCGTGGCGATCGAGAAGGGCCTCTTGCCTGCGATCGAGAAGGTGGGCGACCAGTTCGAGAAGATGGAGATCTACCTTCCCGAGCTGATGCTTGCAGGGGATGCGATGAAGTCCGCTCTCGCCCTGCTCCTGCCCCTTATCCCCAAGGGCTCGAAGGGCGCCAAGGCCACAGTCGTCATGGGCACGGTGCAAGGCGACGTGCACGAGATTGGCAAGAACATAGTCGCGAGCATGCTGATGGCGGGCGGTTTCAACGTGATAGACCTCGGGGTGGACGTCAAGACGATAGCATTCGTCGATGAGGCCGAGAGGAACGGCGCGAAGATCATCGGGGCCTCAGCGCTAATGGCCAGCACAATCGGTTCTCAGAAGGACATCATCGACTACCTTGTGGCCTCCGGAAAACGAAAGAAGCACGCGGTCCTCGTTGGCGGGGGACCGACCACGAAGGAGTGGGCAAAGGAGATTGGGGCCGACGGTTGCGGCATGACGGCGGTGGAAGCTGTGAAGCTAGCGAACCAGCTCTCCAAGGGGAAGTGAGTCATATGGTTCAGATCCTAGACATCATGGACAAGGCACTCAACGGGAAGCCGATGAGCGAGACGGACTACCAGCTCAAGCTCTTCGCGCCCAAGGTGCAGGAGAAGGTGCGGGAACACGGGATCAAGTTCGATCGAGAGAACCCAATCCCCCAGGACAACTCGATGGCCGACGAGGTCTTCGAGGCAGGGCTGGAGCTCCTCCTGGACGTGGGAGCTTTCTGCACATCGTCCGGAAGAACCATAACATTCTCCGAACAAGAGGTCAGGGAATCCTTGAGGCGAGCCCCGAGCAAGCTGTACTTCGGCGAGGGACAGGACAAGAAGGCCCTAGTGGCGCGCTCGGTCGGGGACAAGACCCCCCCATGGTGCCTGCTCGGCGCCGGCGGGGGGCCGTGCTCGAGCGACAAGTCATTCCTCACGCTCGTGGAGGGCTATGCCGAGATCCCGGAGACCAACGCAATCACCACGCCGGCACTGACAAGGGTCGGAGGGATGAGGGTGAGGCCCGCGTCCCCGCTCGAGATCCTGGCTGCCCAGAGGAACGCTGTCCTGGCCCGCGAGGCATGCAACAGGGCAGGCCGACAGGGCATCCCGATCATGAACTCCCTTGCCACTGCGGAATCTGATATTGCGTTCGCAGCTGCGCTGCACCCGAAGTTCGGGATGAGGGACTCTGACGGATACATGATATGCTGCATGGACCCGATGAAGGTGGATTTCGCAAGGCTGAACAAGGCGGCCGTCGCCCTCTCGCTCGGTGGCCATATCGGCATGTGCTTCGGACCGCTGCTCGGCGGTTATGCAGGAGGGCCCGAAGGAACAGCTGTGTCCAACGTCGCGCATCACATGATGGGCGTCCTCACCTACCAATCATCGTGGCTCCTGCCGTTCACGATACACCTAAGATACGTGGCGAGCAGCCCGAGGGACATGCTTTGGGTCATAAGCACGATGGGCCAGGCCATAAGCAGGAACACGCATCTGCTGAGCCTGAACCTCAACTACACCACCGCCGGGCCGTGCACGCCGATGTGCCTTTTCGAGACCTCCGCCTCGGTCACCGCCGCAGTCACCGCTGGCCTATCGATCGAGTCCCTTGGTGTTGCCACCAACAAGCACGAGGACAGAACGACACCCGTCGAACCGAGGATATCGGCCGAGGTGGGTCATGCCGTGGCTGGAATGAAGCTGGCTGACGCGAACGAGCTGGTCAAGGGTCTGCTCAAGAAGTACGAGGCGAAGCTGAACGAACCGCCCCTCGGGAAGAGCCTGTACGAGTGCTGGGACGGAGAGGCCAGGAAGCCCACGAAGGAGTACCACGGCATCATAATGAGGTACAAGCGGGACATGCGTGACCTCGGGGTCGATCTCAGGCCCGAAGCCTAGGCAAAGGCGCCGCGCGAAACCATTTCCCATTCTCCCCTTTTCATGATCAACGTCGACCCGAGCAGTTCTCAGCCAACTCCGGAACCTCAAGGTCTTCTTTCGAGTGCGCGCGAATGTCGACAACAGTATTATATAAATCCACTAATGTATAGTATTCAGCGGATGGGATGCAGAAGTGCCGCACATAAGTAGCTTAGGCGTTACTGTCGGGGTCGACCCACGTCCAGGGAACGTCTATCTGGTCGAGGAAAGGCGTCCAGTCAACACATATGGGCTCTTCGAACAAGCAGTCTCCGCCGGATATGCTGGTTTGGTTGTTACCAGGGACTTTCCGAAGAAGCTTCTCGAGGAACAAGACGTCGGAAGCTGCAAGGTTGTATGGCTGACCAATTTGGTCGGCGAGGGACGGATAAACCCGACCGCGATAGGCATCCTGATGGGGCAGATCAGAAACTTCATCGAGACCAATCCAAAGAGCGTCGCCATTATCGACGGTATCGAATACCTCATTTCCCTGAACACCTACGATCGAATGCTCCAGTTCATGCACCAGCTCAG
The DNA here is from genome assembly GCA_041479325.1 of Thermoplasmata archaeon. Taxonomy (GTDB): domain Archaea; phylum Thermoplasmatota; class Thermoplasmata; order UBA10834; family UBA10834; genus COMBO-56-21. The sequence goes on along the minus strand of JBGOXV010000164.1, from coordinate 501 downwards.
GGATGTCGTGGTCACGCACGAGAGCATCATGCTCGTTCCGCTCGATCCTCGGACGCTCACGCAAAGAGAGGTCGCCCTGCTCGAGAGGAGCATGGAACCGATCATCCCGAGAGTGGAGAGCGAGGCGGTCGAAGAGACTATGTTGCACCACAGCGAGGAGGGCATTCTTCGGCTGCTCGACGTGGGCCCGAGATAGGCGTTCCTGGTGTGGATCACTGAGATTGCTTGCATACTTTTTTTGATTCAATGTTCAGTATTGTCTTGAACCATTCTACCATACTTCCCACATCTGGAAAAACAGCCACACATCCGGCCGCCTTGAGGTCGTCCGACGAGACGTCTCCCGTTTCCACGGCGACGAAGGGGACACCTGCGTTCGCAGCGCATTTCGCGTCGATCGGATGGTCTCCCACGAGGAATGTCTCCTCCTTCTTGACGCCGAGCTGCTCTATCAACCTGAGATAGGATTCTGGGCTCGGCTTCGCCTTCGTTTCGGAGTTT
>JBGOXV010000163.1:0-3810 GCA_041479325.1 Thermoplasmata archaeon | reverse complement strand
TCGGCCTCGCTCTGAGCGACTATCGCGTTACCGGTTATCTGATAGCCGTTTTGGAAGTTGTCTGCCACGGTGGGGTGCAAGCCCGCATCTATGGCCTCGAAACCGTAGTCCCACCACGCCACGAAGGCCGGCTTTGCGGCCGCAGGCGTTATGTTGGCGTCTTGGTTCGCGAACCATGACCAAGCAGCTGGGAAGTAGAATTTCGGGAGAGGCAGCGAGTATCCGAACGCCCCAAGATACCAGTTGGACCCGTTCGCCACGTCGTAGCCGGCGGGACGCAGCACCTTTGGCATGCTCAGGTAGATCTCCTTGTCGAGTTGGGTCTTGGTCTCGGCTGGGATGCCCGCATCGATGCTGTACCACACGTTCGGCAGGACTATCATGAACGCGAGGAACAGCGCTCCGATCACGTGGCGCAGCTTGACGTTCTTTCTGATTATGTGCAGATAGGAACCGCTCGCCGCCACGACGGTCTTCCTCATCGTGTTGAAATCGAGTCTGTCGATCACTATGATGAGGATCCATCCGGCCGAGAGCGCGAATGCAGGCGTGGCGTTGAACATGAATCTGGCCGAGGTCATCGCCATGAAAATAGCTTCGACCAACCACACCGTGATGAAAATGTACTGCGCAGTGGTGTTCTTCGGGATCTTCATCACGGCCCAGACCAGGCCGATGAGAGACATGAAGAACGTTATCATTCCGAAGCCCAGTGCCAGCTCGCTGAACACGGGCGCCTTGGCTTCCGCGATCGTCGAGTACAGCTTGCTCGTGGAGAAGTATCCCTCCCCGGTCAGCATCGCCTGAGCCAGCGATGGATCGACCAGGTTGATGGTGAAGATCGCAACAATCAGGATTACGATGACCAATGGGAAGGTGATCGTCCATGGTTGATCCCTTGTGACGACGAATATCCCGCCAAACACGATCGCTGCCAAGAACAGGTAGACTGGCACGTCGAACCTTGTCGCCACCAAGGACTGGTAGAAGTATACCGGGAAGGACAGGAAGAACCCGAGGCTCATGGTGATCGCGATGATCACCGTGACGCTCATCGAATCCAGGGACTTCACCTTGTTGAGGAGCACCTGAACCACATAGTAGATGAGCACCAGAACGGTGACGTATCCGAACCCGACCCAAGTCATGATGACTGCGCTGTAGGCCACTCCCGCCATGGCTGCGTAGAGCAACGCGATCTTGTTGTTTCCGACGTACTCCCTCAGGCCGGTCTTGATGCTGGAGAAGCTGCCCCAGCTCTCGACCCACTTCTTCGATTCCTGTAACTTAAGGGCCTTCAGGAGGAAGAACAGCATCAGGACGATGAAGAACAGGATGAATGAATCATGGTCAGCATCGGATAACACGCTACGCTGAACATGGCTGGGCATGACTGCCAGCAGGAACGCCGCCGCGAGGCCAGCCCGTCTTCCGAAGGTCTCCTTGCCAAGCATGTACGTCGGGATGACCGTGAGCGCTCCCCAGAAGGCTGGTGTCCACAGGAGGAACACTCCCAGCGCCTCGTCGAGCGACGGGAAGGCGTGCTGGGTCAATACCGCCGGCACTACAACCGACATGCTGAACATGGGCGGTCTCGGGTTCCTGATTCCCTCAGGGAAATTCAGCAGCGGATCGTGATACAACTGTTTGCCTGTCTGGGCGGAGTAATCGATGATCCTCTGCCAGTAGTACGAGTCAGAGCCGCCGGACATGAGGTTGCCATTGTCGTGGGCGGTCGGATATCCGAAGTACGATCTAACGAAGAGTGCGAGTATGAAGATGAAGAAGAGCATGAGCAGAGTGGGCCAACTAGCGCTGATCCACTTCCTAAACTCCCCCGGCCTCCCGTCCCCCCTCTTAAACCTGGACAGAAACGGCCTAGCAGGGCTTTTCCCTTCCTCGGCCAAAGATTGTGCCACCTGGTTGAATAGTAGCCCACCGATAACTGGAGTGCTATATAAGCGTTATCGGACGGAAGAGCCCATGAATGACAGCATCTGGCACGGCGATATTCGTCATCAGCTCGTCTTGTCCCTTCATCACATGACGGACTTGACCTCATCGGCTAGCGTCCTAGCGGCCGCCGCTGGGTCGGTAGACTCGTAGATGGCCCTTCCAACTATTATGTAGTCCGCGCCCGCTTTGATCGCATCGGACGCCTTCCCTCCCTGGGCACCGACGCCAGGGCTGATAATCTCAAGATTGTCGATTATCTTCCTGAGCGCAACGATCCTCTCCGGTCTCGTCGCGGGTGCCACGATCCCCCTTGCTCCGGCGGACTTTGCAAGCGCGGCGAGCCTGTCAGCGACGGGGGCTGTGTACTGCTTCCCGCCTGGATGGCTCATCTCGGTGAGAACGAACACCTGGCCCTTTGCTGCTTCGACGCACGCCCTAACCGAATCCTCCCCCACGAATCCGTGGCAGATGACGGAACTCGCTCCGCGCGACATCGCCTGTTCAACTATCAATCGATTGATGTTGGGAATATCCGCGATCTTCAGGTCGCAGATCACATCCTTGAACCCGGACATCTCGCGGATGATCTCGGGTCCAACGGCCAATATGAGAGGCCAATTGATCTTGATTGCATCCACGTAGTCCTTCACAGCACCCACCACTCGCAGCGCATCCTCGCGAGATGTCACGTCGAGAGCGAGAATGACCCGCGTCTTCTTCTCCATCTTCCTACCTCTTGGAGCATCGCCTAGCCTTTGGTTAAACTTTCTGTGTCCCCGTTGAAAGTGAATAGCATCTCTTCAATTACCTGATTGTGATACATAACTTGTGGCGAAGATCAAGAAGATGGAAAAGGGCTCGGCGTTCACGCGCAGCCTCCCGAACGGATGCAAGATCTGCCGCGAAGGCGCGAAGCTGGTGCTCCTGGTCACTGGCAAGTGCGCAAGGCGGTGCTGCTACTGCCCTCTCTCAACCGAGAAGAAAGGCAGGGATGTCTTCTTCGCGAACGAGCGCAGGATCAATGTCGTCTCCGAGATGCTGGATGAGGCAAAGCTGATGGATGCCAAAGGGACGGGAATGACCGGGGGGGACCCTCTAGCTGCTGTCTCCAGGACCATTGAATGTATCCGCGCGCTGAAGAAGGAGTTTGGCGACGGCCATCACATTCACCTCTACACCTCAACGACGAACAAGGAGGCGATAGGGCGTGTCGCGAGAGCTGGCCTGGACGAGATACGGTTCCATCCGCCGATGGCCGACTGGAGGAGACTTGGAGAATCCGCGTACGCGGAAGCTGTCTCTTTCTCGAAGGGTGAGGGGCTGTCGGTCGGGCTGGAAATACCCGTGCTGCCTGGTCGAGAGGCGAACCTTCAAGGGGCAATCGCCTTCGCGAACGATCGTGACCTCGACTTCGTCAACCTGAACGAGCTGGAGTTCTCCGAGACCAACTGGAGAGCCCTTAGACGGGTTGGTTACGATGTCAAGACCGACATTTCGTCAGCGGTCATGGGAAGCGAGGAACTCGCGAGAAAGCTGCTCGACAGCGATGTGTCAGTGCCGCTCCATTACTGCTCGTCCGCATTCAAGGACGGGATACAGCTTCGCAGGAGGATCATGCGGCGCGGGAGGAACGTGATGAAACCCCACGAGATCCTCACGGAGGACGGAACGCTCCTCAAGGGAGTGATCGAGACGGACAGCATCTCCGCGACGACCGCTTGGCTTCTCAACAAGTACGACATTCCAGGAAGGCTCGTCTGGAGCGACCACAAGAAGGACCGGTTGGAGATTGCACCATGGGTCTTGGAAGAGATAGCTGCCGAGCTCCCATACGCATCCTACATCGTTGAGGAG
>JBGOXV010000162.1:0-3813 GCA_041479325.1 Thermoplasmata archaeon | reverse complement strand
GACTCGCATTTCTCGCGCTCCTTCCCTCTCGGCGGACTACTTCTCCTTCGAGAGCTTCTTGTAGAGGTCGTAGGCTTCCTTGGCGCTCGCGTCCTCGTGCACGATCTTTCTCACGGCCTTGATCATCGGTATCGGGTTGTCGGACTGCCAGATGTTCCTTCCCATGTCCACGCCCGCGGCGCCGGCCTTGATCGAATTGTACGTGAGCTCGAGTGCTTCCTTCTCCCCGAGCTTCGGCCCTCCCGCCACAACGATCGGCACTGGACAGCTCTCGACGACCTTCTCGAAGCCCTCGCAGTAGTAGGTCTTGACGATGTGAGCTCCAATCTCGGCTGCAATCCTCGAGGCGAGCGCGAGATATCGCGCGTCCCTCTTGCCCAGCTCCTTCCCGACGGCGGTGACGGCGAGCACTGGCATTCCGTGCTTCTGCCCCTCGTTGACCAATTCGGAGAGACTCAGCAACGTCTGTCTCTCGTGCTTGCTGCCGACGAACACTGATAGCGCGACCCCTGATGCATTCAGCCTGAGCGCGTCCTCCACGGACGTGATGAGACCTTCGTTAGACAGGTCCTCGCCGATTATGCTCGTCCCCCCGGACACCCTCAACACTACGGAGTTGCAGATGCCTGGGTCGATCGAAGACCTCAAGACCCCTCTCGTGAGCATGATTGCATCCGCATAAGGGGCGAGAGGCATAATGGTCTTCCTGGGCACCTCGAGCCTGCTGGTCGGGCCCAAGAAATAACCGTGGTCCACTGCCAACATTACCGAGCGTCCATCATCGGGCATTATGATGCGTGATATCCTGTTCTTCAGACCCCAATCCATTCAATCAGACCTCCGGGTTGGATTCGACCTAAATCGCGCTTCGGTTGGAAGAGGGGGCTTCGATATTTATAGGTTGCCTGGAAGGGCGCGGCGGCTCACCATTATGTATCACGGTCACGATGCACAGTCGGGTTGGTCTACACATGAAGGGAGATGGCCTGAAAACCGCAGGCATCCTGTTTGCCATCTGTCTTGCGGTGTCCTTTCTGCCTGGGAATACCACCTCAATCACGGTGGCGTATCTTGTCCCGCACGATTGGATAGAGATCTTCAACGATGACAATTTCACAGCAGAGAATGGGGTCACGGGCGGCAATGGCACTTATGACAATCCATACACTATCGACAACATGGTGATCGATCTATCCCAGAACGTGGCAGGCCAGTCTCACACTGGCATATACATCGCGAACACGCACGCTTTCTTCGTGATACGGAACGTGAGAGTCCATTCCGGTCTCGTGAACCTCAGCCAACCTAACGACACTGGCATGTTTTCCTTCACTGGCGGATACGGTATCATGCTCCAGAACCTGGTGAACGGCATTGTCGAGAACTCTGAGTTGACTGACAACTTGAGGGGGCTCAGAATTGAGTCCTGCGACAACATCGTGGTCCGGAACAACGACATACTGCGGAATTTCCAGGGACTCGATGCCTCGGGTAGTCGTTGGCTGCACGTCGAGGGGAACAACATCTCTTCAAACATCAATGGGAATGTCGAATTCGATCAAGTCCTTCAATCCTACCTGGTCAACAATACCATCATGCTCACCCCTCAATACATGGGAATCAACCTCTACAGCAGCGAGGGCTGCGAGGTACATGGAAATGAAATCACCTTCAATAAGAACATTGGAGTGAATGTCGGTTTCTGCAAGGACTGCAAGATAACCAACAATACTATAGCGTACAACGGGGTAGGCATCACTATCTACGGATCCGAGGACACCTTGGCACTCCCGAATGGTTTCAGCTTCAACCACAAGGACATCGAAAACTGGGACGACGACAACGGCACGATCCCGTGGACCCTCCTCATCTCGGGGATAGTCATGGTTGCCGCAGTCATTGTCGTGATCGGGCTGATGATGCTGAGGCAAAAGAAGAAGCCTGCAAGCATTCAGGCACCTCCGATGATTGACGGGCGGACATGACTGATTGGCCGTCTCATTTCTTGTCGGACTTCTTCCTGCCGATGAGGAACTCCCAGTCGAAGATGCGGTCGAGGTCCTTCTTCGACAGCAACCCCTTCTCGATGACCAGGTCCCTCACGGACATGTCCCGCTTCAGGGCCTCCTTGGCGATCTCGGCCGACTTCATGTAGCCGATGTGTGGGGCTAGGAACGTAGCGATGGACGGGTTCTTCTCAAGATAGCTCTTGCATCTCTCCTCGTCCGCCTCGATCCCGGATATGCATTTCGCGATGAATATCGGGATGTAGTTGTTCAGGAGCACCATGGATTCCAGGATGTTGTGGATCATGACCGGGTTCATCACGTTGAGCTCCATCTGCCCCGCCTGCACGGCCATGGAGACCGTGAGGTCGTTCCCCATTATCTGGAAGCAGATCATGTCCATGCACTCCGCCATGACCGGGTTGACCTTCCCCGGCATGATGGATGAGCCTGGTTGAGTCGCGGGCAGGTGTATCTCGCCCCAGCCGGTCACTGGGCCGGAGTTCATCAACCGGAGGTCGTTAGATATCCTGATCAGCTCGAGCGAGAGCTCCTTCAGGCTGCCGGAAACACTCGCGAGCTCGAGCCTGCTCTGGAGCATCTCCCTGGGGTCCTCAGCCTCGGTGAGGTTCAATCCCGTAATCTCCCTCAGGCGACGGACCACTTGGCGCTGATAATCGGGATGCGTGTTCGCGCCCGTGCCCACGGCGGTCGCGCCCAGCGGAACCTCTTCGAGGAGCTTCAGGTTCTCCTTCAGCAGGTTCCTCGCCTTCTTGATCGCGACGGAATAAGCAGCGAACTCCTGGCCCAGGGTGATTGGGAGCGCGTCCATGAGATGGGTCCTTCCGGACTTCAGCACTCGCTCGAACTCCATTCCCTTCTTCGCGAAGGCCTTCCTAAGATTCTCCAGGTTGTCCAGGAGACTCTGTGCGACCATGAGTATGCAGAGGCGCATGGCGGTCGGGTACGTGTCGTTCGTGGACTGTGCCATGTTCACATGGTCGTTGGGGTTGATGATCGAGTACTCGCCCTTCTTCCGCTTGAGGAGCTCCAGTGCGCGGTTCGCGATTACCTCGTTGAAGTTCATGTTGAAAGAAGTGCCTGCGCCGGCCTGATAGACGTCGACGATGAACTGGTCGCGCAGCTTGCCGTCCATGATCTCGTCGCACGCGGCGATCATGGCGCGGCCGACCTTGGGCTCGAGCCAACCCACATCCATGTTCGCCATCGCCGCGGCCTTCTTGACCATCGCGTATGCGTTGACGAACTCCGGTCTTGCCGTTATGCCGCTGATCGGGAAGTTCTCCTTGGCCCTGAGGGTCTGGATCCCGTAATATGTGTCAGCCGGTACCTCGCGTTCCCCAAGCGAGTCCCGTTCGGTCCTTGTCTTCATCACAATCAGCAGTCGAGGATTTCGGTGCCCCGTATTTCTAAGTATCCATGCGCGATGGACCTGCTGGATAGGGGTCTCGGCGCAGCCTCCTGAGCCCGCGGGAAACAGCAAATACCCCCCTCGGCAATATGGCCGCAAGGTACACGCCCGAGAGATTCTGAGGTCTATCCCAGGTGGTGAGAGGCGTGTCCAAGAAAGTTGCAACAAAGAAGAAGAAGATGCCTGCGCATGTTGATGTGAAAGCGAAGTACTGCTCGATGATGAAGAAGTCCAAGAGGCTCCACACGAAGGCCTTGGACGTCCTTCCAGGCGGAGTCGAGAGCAACTTCAGGTTGTTGGAGCCGTTCCCCTTCTATGCCGCCTACGCGGATGGGTCGAAGCTCTACGACGTGGACGGGAACGAGTACATCGACT
>JBGOXV010000161.1:0-3819 GCA_041479325.1 Thermoplasmata archaeon | reverse complement strand
TCGACCTCGATGGCGTTCACAACATCATTGTCGTTCGTTCCCCACGTGTGCCCGTACTGTATTGGCTGGGATCGAGACGCCGTCGGGACGATAGTGCTCACCATGGCTAACGCTACCGCAATTGCAATCCACGCTGTTCTCCTCACCTATATTCCCCCTCCAGGAACCTGATAAAATGGAGCTATCGATAGCTATAAAGTCATTTCGATGGGAGTCCTGGCACTGACTGGGTTTTCGCTTGGGCGATGTTTCATCGAACGAGGACATTATTCGCGGCCATGAATCATAGTCCCTTGCAGATTTGAGCTCACATGATTCGGTAAAGACTTTTGGAGAAAGATAGAAAGGGTTCGGGGGAGGGCGACGATGATTAATCACTCGTCCCCTCTTTCTTAGGTCGGCGAATCTGTGATTGGTTCCCTCTTACTGGGTAAGACTCGCGTCGCCCCGAGCAGCAGGGCAACGGTTTGCACTACGCACGCACCCAAGGCTAGGAACCAGCCCAAGCCAGGACCCCATGACAAGGTTACCCTGCCTCCGCCGTAGACCATGGACCCGAAGAAGCTGCCAAAGGATGGAAACCATGGTCCTCCCTCACTTTGAGCTGCACTTACCGCCGTGCCCACCGTGGCCGCAAACACGGCCACTGCGAAAGCCATAGTCGCCACCATGATCAACCCGACGCCGATGCAAGGCCCTCTCCGATTGGCCAAGGTCAGTCCCAGAAATGCAAGAACCAAGAGCGTCCAGACCAGCATCACGTCCTTTTCAAAGGACCCCAGGTTCTTCAAGTTGGACTGGAACATGTCATAATAGGAAGAGTAGGTATGCCAGCTATTGCTGCCCGTGTTAATGCTGTATCTGTAGTAGTCCAGGTGCAACCAGTATTGGTCCGTGGAATATGGCGTGCCAGAGGGCATTGCAGTGTTTCTTGCGGTTAGACTGAACCAAGGGCTAGTGAGCGAAAAGGCAACGAGTATCACAGTGGCCGAAGTTAGCAGTATTACCATTCTTCGATGCCTTATGCCTTCCATATGGTTCTCCCCGAAAGAACACGAGTCGCTACAAGCAACAGAGCGAATGCCTGCGAAGCACATGCACCTATGGCAATAAACCAGCCCCAGCTGGGCCCCCATGACAACACTCCCCCAGCGCTGTTCATAGACCCAATGAAGCCTGTGATAGGAGGAGAGAACGGCAGATCTCCTGCGTAGGATTTGGAAACGGCCCCAGCGATGCCCACAGCGAAGAGTACCACAGCCGAAAGCATCGTCGCCACCATGACAAAGCCCGCTACGATTGAGGGCCATTTGGGTTTAACGAGGGTCAGTCCAAGGAACGCCAGGCCCAGGATGAGCCAGCTCAAAACGACATTCTTCTCGAACGACATCAGACTGGCAACACCGCCCTTTTGCTGTTCATCAAAGTAGTCGATTTGCAGATACAGATGGTTCTTTGTGACCATTACATAACCCGGTGGTCCTCCGGCGGATGAAGTGTTCGCCTGGGTCAAAACGAACCATGGAACCGTGAGAGAAAGAGTTGCCAGGACGAGAGCGGTCGCAGTCAGGAGTATCGCGTTACCTCGATTCTTCACTTCTTCCGCAGGATTTCCCCCAGGACCGCATATGACAGAGCTGCTCGCGTCTATTTCCAACTTCTGTTGCGCAGCGCACCTGCCAAGCCCAGCGCCTCGGGAAAGTCCAATAGGTGAGGAAAAGCGAGAAAGGGTTTGCGGGGACGGACGGGGCAGAGAAGAGAGTTCCTGACAAGCCAGAAACTTTTGCAATGAGGAAAACAGGCTCATAAAGACTTTTATGCGCGCTACCCTATCGCGGGCGCGTGACGATGTTCACCGACGATGATGGGAAGAAAGCGGTCATGATAGCGCGGACCGTCATCGAAAGCCATGTGATGAAGACAAAACCTCCGGAATTCGAGGTCCCTGACATCTTTCACAGGAAGTCGGGAGTGTTCGTCACGATCACCACCTATCCCGGGGACCAGCTCAGAGGATGCATCGGATACCCGGAACCGGTCATGCCCCTCATCGACGCGATCAAGGATGCCGCCGTGAGCGCATGCTCGCGCGACCCGAGGTTCCCTCCTGTCAAGCGCGAGGAGCTCAAGAACCTCAAAGTGGAGGTGAGCCTGCTCACGCCGCCCGAGAAGATCAAAGTAAAGAAACCGAGAGACCTAGTCGCTTGCGTCGACGTCGGGAGGCACGGGCTCATCATGGAGCGAGACTGGAGGAAGGGACTGCTACTCCCTCAAGTCCCCGTCGAATGGGGATGGGATGTCGAGGAATTCCTGAGCCAGACCTGCATGAAGGCCGGGCTTATGCCAGACTCATGGCTTCAAGAGGGCACGAGTTGCTACAAGTTTGAGGCCGAGGTCTTCTCTGAAGAGAAGCCTGGCGGAGCGGTGAAGAGAAGGGAACTCGGTGAAGAGCATGGAAGTAGTGATTGAAGGCAACTGTTTCATCTCGGGAAAGCTCGAGAGGTGCTGCATCGGCATCGATGACGGCAAGATCACCGCGATAGCCAAGGACCTGGAGGGGGAGAAGGTTCACAGCTACGACGGCAAGCTGGTCTTGCCAGCGGCCGTCGACGCTCATGTTCATTTCAGGGACCCGGGATTCACTCAAAAGGAGGACTTCTCCACGGGCTCCTTGTCGGCGCTGTGTGGCGGCGTCACTTGCGTCTTCGACATGCCGAACACCAGACCGGCGACGGTTAGCCTCGCATCCCTCCGGGACAAGAGGAAGATGGCAAATTCGAAGAGTCTCGTGGATTTCGGGCTGTTCGCCGGGGTCAAGCCCGGGACCAACGTGGCGAGCCTGTCGAAGGAGGCAATCGGTTTCAAGCTCTACTTGGGGAGCACCACTGGGGAGCTGCTGGTGCCGGACATCATCTCCATCAAAAAGGAGATCTCCGACATCGGCGCATCCGGAAAGATCCTCGCAGTTCACGCCGAGGACGAAGGGATGAGGAACAAGGACGTCGAGAAGAACCTTGACGACCACCTGAGGAACAGGAGCAACTCGCTTGAGACCAGCGCGATCAAGAAGATCATCAGGCACGCCGGGAAGGAGTGCAAGCTTCACATCTGCCACGTATCGACCAGGGACTCATTGGCACTCATCGCGGGCGTGCCGAACCTGACATCCGAGGTCGCGCCGCATCACTTCCTGCTGGACAGGAGCGGAAATCTCGGCGCGTTCGGGAAAGTGAACCCTCCCTTGAGGAAGAGGGAGGACAGGCAGGCGATGTTCCAGGCGCTCAAGGACGGCGCGTTCGACATCATTGCCTCGGACCACGCCCCGCATACCATCGAGGAGAAGGAGGAGGAATTCGACTACGCGCCCAGCGGCGTCCCCGGGGTCGAGACCATGGTCCCGCTGGTTATGCATCACGTTAAGGACAAACATCTGGATCTCTCGGGAGCGATAAGAAGGATGTGCGAGCGGCCGGCCGAGATCTTCGGCGTCCACAAGGGGAAGATCGCCGTCGGATACGACGCGGACCTGATGATATTCGACATGACCAAGATCTCGGTCATCAAAGCGGAATCTCTTCATTCGAAATGTGGCTGGACCCCTTACGAGGGGATGAACGCCGTGTTCCCGAAGGCCGTATTCCTCCGAGGGCGTCTGATGGTGGAGGACGGTTCTCAGGTCGGAGAGCGCATGGGAAGGGACGTGCTTGCCGGACAAGTCTAGGCCCTTCCCGAACCTCGAGATCGATTACTCGGAGGTTGACGGGAGGACGTACAACTGCATCGGTGATTGCGCCCTCTGCTGCCTCTGTCAGCCGGAGC
>JBGOXV010000160.1:0-3824 GCA_041479325.1 Thermoplasmata archaeon | reverse complement strand
GATCTTCTCAACCTTTATGCCGAGCTGCTTCTCGATCTGTTCAAGCCTGTACTCCATCTCGGAGAGGCTGTGGCATAGATCTATGAAAGCGTTCACGACAGGATCTGGAAGCTCCTCATGGTGGAGGTCGATGGCCGTCACGCCTGTCCTCTGGACGATCTTCGCCGGAACGCCGACCACCGTCGAGTTCGGGGGCACTGACTTGACGACGACCGAGCCGGCACCGACGCGAACATTGTCGCCAACGGTTATCGGTCCCAGAATCGTCGCACCCGCGCCTATTACCACATTGTTGCCTATGGTCGGATGACGCTTCCTCTTCTCGGTGCTCACGCCGCCGAGGGTCACGCCTTGGTAGATCGAGACGTTGTCTCCTATCTCGGACGTCTCTCCTATCACCACGCCCGTGGCGTGGTCTATGAAGAAGTTCTTTCCGACAATCGCCCCGGGGTGGATGTCCGCACCCGTGATGATTCGCGAGAAGTAGTTGATGGCCCTTGCTGTCTTGTACCTCCCCTTCAGGTACTGCCGGTGGGCCGCGTTATGGAATCTGATTGCGTGGAGCCCTTGGCTGAATAGCATGGCCTCGGCCCTGCTCTTCGGAGCTGGGTCTCGCTCGAGAACTATGTCGAGGCTGGACTTCTCAACAGCTGCCATAACTACGGATTCTCTGCAAACAGGTCGGTGCTCAAATACCTTTCTCCAGTATCTGGCAACACGACGACGACCGTCTTCCCAGCCCCGAGTTCATGGGCCACTTTGAGCGCCGCGAAAGTCGCTGCGCCCGAGGATATTCCCACCAAGATGCCTTCGATCTTCGCGAGCTTCCTCGTGGTTTCCTGCGCATCCTTCGTAGCCACCTTGATGATGGAGTCATAGACCGTCGTGTCGAGGATCTTGGGAATGAACCCGGCACCGATGCCCTGGATCTTGTGGGGGTGCGGGCTTCCTCCGGATAGCACGGGCGAGTCCTCGGGTTCGACTGCGATGATCTTCACCTGCGGGTTCTTCCTCTTCAGGACTTGGCCCACTCCTGTGATCGTCCCACCCGTGCCCACACCTGCGACGAAGGCGTCTATCTTGTCGAGGGCTCTCATTATCTCCTTCGCCGTGGTCTTCTTGTGAATCCACGGGTTGGCCTTGTTCTTGAATTGCTGGGGCATGAAGCTGTTCGGTGTCGATTCCACCAGCTCCTCCGCCTTCTTGATCGCTCCGTTCATCCCCTCGGGGCCGGGCGTGAGCACGAGCTGAGCCCCGAATGCCGCGAGCAGCTTCCTCCGCTCGATGGTCATCGTCTCGGGCATTGTCAGGACGAGTTTGTAACCCTTCACGGCACAGACCATGGCAAGACCGATACCTGTGTTGCCCGACGTCGGCTCTATGATCGTCGTATCCTTGTTCACTTTTCCCTTCCTCTCGGCAACCTCGATCATGCTCTTCGCGATGCGGTCCTTCACAGATGACATCGGGTTGAAGGACTCGAGCTTCGCGTACACTGTCGCGGACCCTGCAGGCGTCAGCCTGCCGAGCCGGACTAGGGGCGTGTTGCCCACAGCGTCGAGGATGCTTTCCATTGCTTTTGGTCGTGCCATAGATGATACCTCCTCAGGGGTCCTAAGAAACGGTGTTATATATCTCCATTGCCTCGAATGAGAGGCAGAATGCTCAAAGGACGGGGAATGCCGAACAGACCAAGTCCAGATGTGCCGGAACTAGACCTGTTCCTTCTGACAGATGTCGCAGCCAGTCAGGTTCGAGGCGAGCCGGTGCATTTTGCAGAACTCCTCATCGGTGCGGATATCCTTGCAGGCGATGCAAAGGACGCCGTACCAGTCGTACCTGTCCTCTCCAGAAACGATTCGCTTGGCGATGTCGTCAGCGTAGGTCTGTATCTTTGGGAATGTCGTGGTCATCTTCGTCCCGCCGGCCCTCGCCGAGCTCAGATACTGGCTGACCGAGGCCTGTGTGATTCCCAGCTTCTTCGCAATCTCCGACTGCTTCATGTGGTACTTGCCGGATAGCTCTCTGACTACCGAGGCTCTTAGTGCTGGGAGTATCTTTCCAACAACGAGTTCACAGGGGGTTTTCATTGCAGTCACCAGGTGTTTGGATTGACGTGCTGGACGGACGCTAACACCGTTAATGTCTGGAATAGGAATCTAGTCTATAAACCTTTCAGGGCCAAACTATCAGTAGAATCCAGGGAGAGGGCCGGGGACGAGAATCGAACTCGTGTTTGCGGATCTGCAGTCCGCCACATGGCCGCTCTGTCACCCCGGCATTCCGTGCGAACAATGCCCGACTCTCTATTTTATGGTTTTCTGCCGCCCAAGCTGGCTGCTGGCACCTCAGCGTCGTTGGTCCACGGACACCCGTGGAACAAGATATTATAGACCACCGCCCGATTTCGTTCCGATGGACTTCTCCGCGGTCAGTCCCTACAACGTCGCTGCGAAAGCCCCGTTGCCTGACAAGATCACGATCTACGACAGCACGCTCAGGGACGGTGAACAGATGCCAGGAATAAGGTTCACACCCGAGCAGAAGATCGCGATTGCGACGCAGCTCTCCGAGATAGGGGTTCCCCAGATAGAGGCGGGGTTCCCGGCCTCGTCAGATCAAGACAAGAGAGCCGTGAAGATGATTACGGAACTTGGTCTGAAATCGGAGATACTGGGTCTCTCCCGGACCTTGAGCGCGGACATCGATGCCGCCGCCGATTGCGAGGTCGATCTGATACTGATGTTCATCTGCACGAGCGACCTGCACATGCAGTACAAGCTGAAGATGACCCCTGAGGAGGTGCTCAAGAGGGTCGAGACCTCATTGGACTACGCACATGCCAGAGGTCTTAAGGTCGCGTTCAGCTCGGAGGACAGCACCCGCTCCGATCTGAAGTTCCTGGTCGACGTGTACCACACTGCGGAAAGGTGCGGGGCCAGCCGGCTCGGCATCACCGACACGGTCGGATGCGCGAACCCAGAGGCGATTCACTACCTCGTCAAGAAGGTCAAGGAGAACACGAAGACTCCCTTGTCTGTGCACTTGCACAACGATTTCGGCTTCGCATTGGCGAACGCGCTTACCTCGTTGGAGGCGGGAGCAGAGGCGGTCACGACCACGGTCGGAGGAATAGGGGAGCGAGCGGGGAACGTCCCGCTCGAACAGCTGGTGATGGCTCTCAAACATCTGTACAAAAGAGACCTTGGCATCAGGACCGAGGGGTTCCGGGCATTGGCCACGCTGGTGTTCGATTCGGTGAACATCACCATCCCACCGAACCAGCCGTGGGTGGGACTCAACCCGTTCTCTCATGAGTCAGGGATACATGTCGCTGCGATCCTCAACAACCCGATGACCTATGAGAGCGTGAACCCGGAGCAGGTCGGGAACAGGCGCCGCCTGCTGTTCGGGAAGCATTCTGGCACGGCCCTGGTCAAGAGTCGTCTCGGGGAGAGGAAAGTGACAGCCAACCAGGACCAAATCTGCGACATTGTACGCGCGATAAAGACAGCTGGAGAAGATCACGGACGTGTATCCGACGAGGAGTTCTGGGCCATCGTCAAGAAGGTCTTGGGGAACGAGTTCAAGGACCCAGCTTGCGACACTCGCTGAGGATGGATAAGGGGTTTTGAGGGTCCGAACGTCGGACCCCGATGTTCATTCTGGACCCATCCATCACAGACAAAAAGCCAATCTATGGCTTGCCGAACGATCTTGAGGCGGTCTTCTTCAGCTTCAGGTTGCGTTGGCAGTTCGGGTATGTGCATGGAACGCAGTGGTGTGTCTCTCTGCATGAGGTCTCGATCATCTCGTAGACTTGG
>JBGOXV010000159.1:0-3838 GCA_041479325.1 Thermoplasmata archaeon | reverse complement strand
GCAGCCAGAATAACTGCTTTCATCAGAACTCACCGGCGGAAAAGCTAGACGATTCACGCGACTTTAAGCTTTTGCACTTGCCCGACTACTCTTCCTCTTCCCCTTCCTCGTTGATCTGGCCGTAGATCGATCGGTCGCGGGCCTGGACCTTCGAGGTCGTTGCCTCCTCGAAGACGTTGCACTCGCACCGGATCCGGGTGATGAGGTCCTTCTTTATGCAATAACCGACGCCAGGCCCAGCGCCCTCCTCGGGCCTCGGGTCCCAGCTGAGACAGACAGGACAAAGCAATCTCTGACCTTTGACATTGCGGCAGGATGGATCGTAAGACATGGCATGGTATTCGTCGTCCCGGATATATCAGAATTTCCATGGGACCGCACGGACAGTCTTCGGAGCCAGTGTAGCTTAACTGCAATGCTGGCTACTATCTGGCTCCTCGTTCTCCAGCATCTGGATAACATGCCAGAAAGGGGAACCCGAGGCGCGTACAGGAAAGAGGACAGGGTGCAGCTCCCGGCGGAACTGCAGAAGGAACTGGTCGAGAATGCCGCATCGAAGTACGGCAGCTGCCAGGAGCTGGCAAAGCATCTCAACATACCGAAGTCGTCCGTTCATTATTATCGGATCGGAAGGCTCACGATTCCTGAGTCGGTCCTGAAGAGTCTGCTGGAGATCGCCAACGACGAGAACCTTCGCGAGAGAATTGATGCGACTAGCGTAACGAAGGATAGGATGTGGGCGATCGAATATGCGAAAAGCATCTACATAGAATCATGCAAGGACAAGCTTAGACTTCCGACTAAAGACGAGCTCTTGAGAAATGACGAGTTGCGAAGGAAGGCTGCAAGCATCGTTTCCTACCTCCTAGCAGAAGGTTCAGTTTGGATGCAGAAAGAGAAATGGGGGGAATATGCGGCCAACATAACGCTCTCAGATGAAGAGACAGGCCTGTATAATCACTTCCGGACACTTTGCCGCGAGGTCTTTCGATACGATATCGGGCCTCCCCAGAGACCAGGGAACGAAGCAAAGGCGATTCGCGGGTTCATCTACTCAAGGTTCGTCGCGGAGTGGCTCATTGAATACGGTGTGCCGGTCGGTGATAAGGCACATGTTGGACCAAGACTGCCAGAATGGGTCATGAATTCCGATGACAAGGAGACATGGATTGCCGCGCTCCAGCCCTTGTGCGATGGTGAAGGATGCGTGAGCGTTTCTTTGAAAAGAGGTTTCGGTGGATTCTCCTTCTCACAATCGAGACACACAGACTTGGATTTCAACACCCTGCCCCGAGACCAAGGAGCGTCAAAACACGTAAGGAAACTCGGCTTGAGCCAATTGAGACTTAAGATGGTCTACGACATCCCCGCAATTGACTATTGCACGATGACCGCTCGATCCGAGTTGCTCGATGATGCGCTTGTGCTTCTCAGAAGGCTTGAGCTGAAGCCGAAGTGCAGACTCAACTCATTGTTCCTCAAGGACGACGGATTCTGGAGCTGCAATTGGGCGATCCGATTCCCGAATAGCGATGCACAGGAACTGCTGCGAATGGGACTTGTCAGAGATGATTTGAAGAGATACGCCCTTGAGCTGTTTGCTCTCTGAGAAGACTGAGTACAAACATTTATATATTAAAAAGGGCGCCCGTAGCGGGGGCTAGATTTGAACTAGCGATCTTCAGGTTATGAGCCTGATGGGATTTCCAAGCTACCCCACCCCGCTGTTTGCGCTCTAACGTGAACGATATAGTTAAAAGTATCCGTGACACACGACGGGACTTGACGCTCAGAAGAATTTCCTCAGTGTGAGCATGTCCTCGAGCGATGCCTTCACGTGTATCTTCCGTGTGGCGATGGCCTTCATTGGCCTCAACTCACCGCTGTACAGTTGCTTGACAACGTCGGCATCACAGATGACCCTGATGTCCGGTTTCTCGACATGTCCCTTCTGCAGCTCGCCCACGCGCTGGTTCTCGAGCACGAAGTGGAAGAACTCGCCCGTGTCGGTAATCTCGAACTGGATGACCCGCTTCATGCCGGTGATCTCCTTCGCCAGCTTCGGGTCGGTCTCGGCCTTCTTGTTGAACTTGATGATGGCTTCTCTCAGGACCTCTTCGACCATGTCATCACTCGAACTCGTCCAGCTTCCGGATATTGTTCATCATCATTATGTTTTGGGAGGTCAGCCACGACTTACGCGTGTGCGGTGGGAACGATCTCCTCGCCTTGGTCCATCTCTCGAGGAAGGATATCGTCTCTGGGTCGGACGTGTAGCCGGAGCCGATCGGTTCGCCTATCTCCGCCTCTATCTCCTTTATGCGCGCATCTCTCTGGACCTTTGCGATGATGGACGCGGCAGACACGACCGGGTAGGTGTCGTCCGCCTTGTGCTCGGAGACCACCTTGACCTCGCGTGTGAGCGAGCCCTTCACGAGCCGGCCGAACTTCTCCTCGTCCACGTCGGCGGCATCGACGTACGCGGTCTGCGGGCAGAGCGAGTCGATGATCGAGGCGAAAATCCTCGCCTCGAGCCTGTTGAGGCTCATGTGTTCCCTGAGGCCGTCGATCTGTTCCGCGGGCACCTCGACGATCTCGACCCGGGCTATCTTGCGAATCTCTGGGGCGAGCTCCTCCCGTCTCGCGGGCGTGAGCTTCTTCGAGTCCCGGACCTTCAGTCTCCTGAGCCCTTTGTCGGAATCGACGCAGACGCCGCACACGACCAAGGGGCCCATGACCGGCCCTCTTCCGGCCTCATCGACTCCGCATATCATATGGCTTGCATGGTCCATCCGATTAGATAAGTCTTGACACTTTCTGCGCAAATGATTAATCCCGATGGCGCGCATATTGTCGGCGATGCTTGCCAGGGTTCAACTGGAGCTAGTCCCGGGATTGAGCTTCACCCTGAGCGACCAGCTGCTGATGTTGATAGCCGTCGTGCTGCTCTTGATAGGGTTGGCGCTTGCCCTCGCCGGCAGGTGGGTGTGGAAGCACGTGATGTCCCTAATCGGCAGCATCATCGGGGGATTGCTGGGGTTCACCTTCGGTTCGGCTTTGGGATATGGTTTAATCGGCGGGTTCGTCCTCGGTTTCATAGGTGCGATGATCGGCAGCGCGGTCTTCATCTTCCTCGCAAGGGTCGGGATCAGCGCCCTCGCGGGGGTGCTCGCTTTCATCGTGATGACGAGTTTCCTGCCCACAGTGATAACCGGGACTTCGCCGACGACACTCAACTCGATCGCGCTGATCATAGGCATCGTCGTGTTCATCGTCACGTTCATCTACGCCGCGGTGGCCATAAGCATCGTGACCGCGATCGTGGGCGGGCTGCTCGCCGGGTACGCGCTCATCCTGCTCGGCGTGAGCATGACGCTCTCCGTTCTCGCGATCCTTGCGCTAATCGTGTTCGGCGCCGCGCTCCAGCTCACGGCGTTGAAGGAGGAATCCGAGAACAGGAGGATGTCGAGGAGGATCGCGCGATCGTCCGTGATGGCGTCCGCAGTTTCTCCGCCCGTGGCGCCCGCGATGCCCGGACGGATGTGCCCGAGGTGTGGAGGGCAGATGGATTACATCCCCGAGTACAACCGGTACTACTGCATGAGCTGCCAGAAGTACGAGTAGATAAAAAGGGACTCAGAGCTACCGTCCGGCTAGTATTTGGACCATCATTTATTAATCAGCCCCAGTTATTGCCGCGTGTTGAAAGCCAAATTCCCCGTCGACTGCCAGAGCGGTCCGCTAGAGAAGAGCTTCAAGCTCACCAGAGTGGGCGTCACCGGCGTCAAGAAGCCCGTGATGGTCCGCAGGGGAGGCAAGGACCATTTCCTCGTCGCAG
>JBGOXV010000158.1:0-3869 GCA_041479325.1 Thermoplasmata archaeon | reverse complement strand
GGTCTACGTGGGCGCGGTCATCGTGGTGATACTCTTCGGGATCATGCTCACGAGGCGCGAGATAAAGGAGAGTGAGGAGAGATGAGACCCGGAGTGACCAGGGGCATCGCGATACTCGCTCTCGCGCTCATATTCGTCGGGGTCATGATGTCCGTCCATTGGCCGCAGGTAGGCCAGGACCAGAAGACGCCGACCACCGAGGATGTCGCCAAGACGCTCTTCGGCGAGGACAATGCCTCCGGTTATGGCCTGGTCATGTTCCTCATCGGCCTACTGCTCCTTGTCGCGCTCCTAGGCGGAGTGTTCCTTGCGAAGGAGGAGAAAGAATGATCACCATCGAGTACTGGCTGATCTTCAGCTCGCTCCTGTTCGCGATCGGCGCCTACGGCGTCCTGACGAGGAAGAACGCCATCGTCGTGCTCATGTCCATCGAGATCATGCTCAACGCGGCGAACATCAACTTCGTCGCTTTCAGCTCGTACCACGAGAGGCTGCACGGGGTTTCGGATCCATCGGGGCAAGTCTTCGCCCTCTTCTCGATTGCCATAGCCGCCGCCGAGGTCGCCGTTGGGCTGGCGATTTTGCTCTCTGTCTACAGGAGATACAAGACGATCGATGTTGACAAGCTCAACATCCTGAGGTGGTGAAGTGAACATCCTCGAGTATGCTTGGTTGATACCTGTCATACCCTTCGCCGCCTTCGTGCTCATTGGCCTACTCCCGAGGAAAGTCCTCTGGTGGGAGGACGGCGGTGGTTATGCCATCGCGGGAGCAGGTGGGGCGCTCATACTTTCGATGTTGGTCGTCTGGCAGGTCCTAACAGGACACTCCCTTACTGGCGATGCTGCTCCATCTTTCTCTTGGCTGGTCATTGGCAGCTTCACCGTCAGGTTCGGGATATGGATTGATTCGCTCACCGCGGTCATGCTAGTGGTCGTCTCCGTGGTCGGTACCCTCGTCGTGGTCTACTCGGGCGGGTACATGCACGAGGAGGCGGACCGAAGGAGACGCTACTACGCCGAGATAATGCTGTTCATCTCGGTCATGTTTGGCCTCGTCCTGGCCAACAACTATCTTGAGATGTTCATCTTCTGGGAGCTGGTCGGTCTGTGCTCTTACCTGCTGATAGGGTTCTGGTACGAGCGTCCCGCGGCAGCGAGCGCGGCGAAGAGGGCCTTCATAGTCACCAGAGTCGGCGACATAATGCTCATGGCCGGCCTCATAATCCTATTCAATTACGTTCACAGCTTCGACTTCACCACTCTGTTCAAAGATGGAGCGTCTGCGCCTTTCGCCTTAGTACCGACTGACATGCTCACCCTTGCAACAGCCCTGATATTCGGTGGGGCCATAGGAAAGAGCGCCCAGTTTCCATTGCACGAATGGCTCCCCGACGCGATGGAGGGTCCCACTACGGTCTCCGCTTTGATCCACGCGGCGACAATGGTCAACGCAGGGATCTATCTGACCGCGAGAACTTATCCGCTCCTGATCCGCACCCCCGACACCTTGCTGTTCATCGGGATCATAGGCGGTATCACCGCCCTTATCGCCGCAACCGTCGCGCTCGCCGCGACAGACATCAAGCGCGTTCTGGCATACAGCACGATCAGCCAGCTCGGGTACATGACCCTCGCATTGGGGGCAGGTGGCTACATCATAGTACACGGAGGCTCGAGTGCGGGCTACGCCGCCGCCATGTTACATCTGATGAATCACGCGTTCTTCAAAGCGCTGCTGTTTCTTTGCGCCGGAAGCGTCATCCACGCGGTCGGCACGAACGACATGCGGCTCATGGGAGGACTCAGGAAGAAGATGCCAATAACCTCTATCACGATGCTGATCGGAGCCTTGGCTATCGCCGGGATCCCTCCGCTATCTGGCTTCTGGAGCAAGGATGAGGTGCTCTCGGCTGTCTACAATGCCGGGAGCTTCCACGCGACTTTCTTCTTCCTCTGGATCATGGGCGTGGCGACAGCCTTCATGACTGCGTTCTACATGTTCAGGATGTGGTTCATGACATTCTCAGGCAACCCGCGGTCTGAGTACCACGCGCACGAGTCCCCGAAGATCATGACCGTGCCGCTTGTTATCCTCTCGGGATTCGCCCTGGTCTCCGGATTCGCACTGTTCCTGGGCTCTGGCTTCAGACAATTCCTCGAGGGATCCCTCACCGAGGGCTCACTTCACGATGTCCTGCTCACGGCAGAACAGCTCACGGCAGGACACGAGTCCCTGGGGGAGATTGCAGGGGAAGTTCTCACAAGTCCACTCACGTACCTCGTGCTGGGGCTCGTGATCGTTGGCATCCTGCTTGCCTACCG
Organism: Thermoplasmata archaeon; assembly: GCA_041479325.1. Lineage (GTDB taxonomy): Archaea > Thermoplasmatota > Thermoplasmata > UBA10834 > UBA10834 > COMBO-56-21. Next base: position 1,545 of record JBGOXV010000158.1, on the reverse strand, counting down.
CATCTACTATGTGCCAGGGTTCGACCGGAGTAGGTTCGCCGCGGGCGTCCCAGGGAAGTTCCAGAGGGCGCTCGAGAACCGGTGGTACATCAGCAAGTTCTACGACGACTTCGCAGTCACAGTCGTCTACGGGTTCTCGAAGATCGCGGACGTGTTCGACAGGCGCGTAATCGATGGTGCGGTGAACGGGTTCGCGTACCTCGGGGCTCGGACGGGGAACGTGATCAGGAAAGCGCAATCTGGCAATGTGCAGAGATATGCCAGCCTCGTCATCGTCGCGATTGTCGTCCTGTTGCTGTTCATCCTGCTCACAGGAGGTGCGTGATCGATGTTCGAAGGCATCCCGATAATCTCTATCATCCTCCTGTTGCCGATTATAGGCGCCATCCTTACGTTCTCACTCGGCAGGCGGGAGAGCTATGCCAAGTGGTTCGCGCTGTCGTTCTCACTGGCAGCGCTGGTCCTCTCAGTGGTCGTCGCCTTGCAGTTCATGGTCAACCCGACATCCGAAGCTACCGGCTGGCATGACGGCGGAGGGTTCTTCAACTACCAGTTCTACGAGGACCATGTCTGGATCGACGCCCTCAAGATCCACTATATAGTCGGCTTGGACGGCATCAGCCTGCCCCTGTTCGTGCTGACGACTCTGTTGTGCACGCTGTCGGTCCTGTTTTCGTGGGACACGAAGGTCCGCGCTAAGGAGTACTTCGGATTGATGCTAGTCCTTGAGGTCGGTGTGCTCGGGGTCTTTGTGTCGCTCGACTACTTCCTATTCTACGTGTTCTGGGAGATCGTCCTCATACCGATGTACTTCATGATAGGTATCTGGGGTGGCCCGAGGAAGGACTACGCCGCGATCAAGTTCTTCATTTACACGCACGTCGCGAGCCTCGCGATGCTCATCTCGATCATGGCCATGTTCTTCCAGGCGGGTGCCCACTCATTCAGCATGGAAAGAATCGCACTCGATGGCAAAATGCCCGCGACCTTGTTCACGGGCGGGTTCCAGATTGCCATCTTCGCTGCCCTCCTATTCGGCTTCGGCGTGAAGATGCCGATCGTGCCCTTCCACACTTGGTTGCCGGACGCGCATGTTGAGGCGCCCACGGCGGGCAGCGTGCTTCTTGCCGGCCTGCTCCTGAAGATGGGCGGCTACGGTCTCATCAGGATAGCTATCCCGACACTTCCCCACGGGGCTGCGAGCCTACAGATCCTGATGGCTGTGATAGCCATCGTGAGCATACTGTACGGCGCGGTGCTGAGCCTTGCCCAGAAGGACCTGAAGAAGATGGTGGCATACTCCTCCATCAGCCACATGGGCTTCGTCCTGCTCGGGTTCGCCACCTTCACCGAGATCGGAATCGTCGCGGGCGTCTTCCAGATGTTCGCCCACGGCCTCGTGACGGCAGTCCTGTTCATGATGTGCGGGGTCGTGCAGCACAAGTGCGGCACGAGGATGATCCCGAGCCTTGGCGGGCTGTCGAGGAAGATGCCTCGTGCCTCTACCATGATGACAATCGGATTCCTTGCGTCCCTCGGGTTGCC
>JBGOXV010000157.1:0-3939 GCA_041479325.1 Thermoplasmata archaeon | reverse complement strand
GAGTCCGAGGTGATTACCTTCCCCAGCCATCCCTCGTCGAATCCCTCGGCGTACACGCCGGCGACCATGAACTTGAGCCCCGCGTGGACCATGTCCTCGAGAAGGACCACCTGATCCTTCCGCCAGAGGGGGGCGAAAAGTGGCTTACCCAGTCTGTGACAGATCTCGTCGAGCCTCGACCTCTGGTAGTCGGAGGCGATGGCGCCGCAGGCGAACCCGTCCACGTCCTCACCCTTCATCAGGACCTCGATGTCCTCGAGCTCCTTCTCCTTCAGCCCTTGGCTTTCTTTGTACTTGATCGGAATGCCGAGAGCCTCGGCCTGCAGCCTCGTCCACCGGATATTCGGGTAGTGGAACATGTAAGAGTCTGATGCCTTGGGGATGACCGTGAGAAGGCTCGTGACCTCCCAGCCCTGTTGCTGAAGGAGATAGAGCGCGTAGGTCGAATCCTTTCCTCCGGAGAAGAGAGCAGAGATCCTCATGCCGATCCTAGCGTGTGGAATATTCCCACCCGGCTATAAGAGCCCTGAGGTCGTGGAATCGTGTGCGGGCAGGAGTTCGGATAATGGCGGAGTGCATCTTATCTATGAGCAATTCGATTCGGCGGGTCGTGTACTACTGCCCCAAGTGCGACCGGACCATTCCTAAAGAACGTTTGGAGAGAGTGGATCGTGAGCTCAGGGAGCGGTTCGACATTGACAGGCTCTCCAAGCGGAGGTGCCCTGTGTGCGATACCGAGTACATCGACCTTGACAAGGTGCCTGATGGAGGGAAGAAGTATGTCGGCGAAGGAAGGCAAACCGGTTCTCCTTGAGGAGATCACCAGCACGGAGTTCAAGAGTATCTCGAAGAGGAAGCCACTGGTCATCGTGCCAATCGGCTCCGTGGAGGAGCACGGGAGCCATCTACCGCTCTGCACCGATTCGTTCCAGGCGGAGGAGGTCGCGCGGAGGGTGGCGCTCGCGTTCGGAGGCATCGTGTGCCCGTCCATACGCTACGGCGACTGCCGCTCGACCCGCAACTTCCCGGGGACCATCTCGATCAGCTTCGACACGCTGCGCATGCTGATCACAGACATTCTCTCGGAGCTCGACAGGAACGGCATCGACAAGATACTGGTCATCACTGGCCACGCGGGCAGCGCCCACATGATCGCGCTGAGGTTGGGCGCGCAGGCGGTCGTGGAGAAGAACCCGAAGCTGAAAGTCATGTTCCTGTCGGACTACGACCTGGCCTACGAGCTCAGGGGAAAGGAGTTCCCGGAGGGCGATGGCCACGGCGGGCTCATCGAGACATCGCGGATACTGAACATCAGGCCGGAGCTCGTCAAGAGTCCGCGGCCGAAAGGAAAGACCTGGGCGCCACCGTTCATGATCGTGGCGGACCCTGAGAGTTATTTCCCGTCGGGCGTTCTCGGTGATTCGACATCCGCGACTGCGAGCAAGGGAAGGAAAATCGACGACTACGTCGTCGGAAGGCTCTGCGACATCATCTCTAAGAACTTCGGCATCAAGAAGGTGTGACGTCTTGGACCTGAAGGAGAAGGCCGCGAGGGAGGCAGTCGGGTACGTGAACGACGGCATGGTCGTTGGCCTCGGGAGCGGCTCGACCGCGAGCATCGCCATAAGGATCCTCGGCGAACGTGTGAAGGACGGGATGAGGATAGTCGGCATCCCGACTTCAACGGAATCTGAGAACCTGGGAAAGGCTGTGGGGATCAAGATCGGCGAGCTCAGGGACTATCCGATAGTCAATCTGACGATCGACGGCGCCGACGAGGTCGATCCTGACCTGAATCTGATAAAAGGCCTGGGAGGCGCGTTGGTCCGGGAGAAGATAGTCGCCTCCGCGACCGAGATGGAGATCATCGTGGTCGATGATTCGAAACTCGTGGATTACCTGGGTCAAAAAACTCCGCTCCCGGTGGAGATCGTGAAGTTCGCCCATGATGCGACGGTCAGGAGGCTAAGGGAGTTCGGTTGCGAGCCGAAGCTGCGGGCGAAGGACGGGCAGCTGTTCGTGACGGACAACGGCAACTACATCGCCGACTGCAGGTTCAAGCGGATAGACGACCCAAGGACCCTGGAGGCGGAGCTCAATCTTGTTCCTGGTGTCGTGGACAACGGCCTCTTCGTGGGCATGGCCGACAGAGTGATTGTCTCTTCAAAAGACGGAATAAGGAAGCTGGAAAAGAAGATCTGAGAGGCCCCTACTTCGCGAGCTCCTTGAGCTGCTTGATGTTGTTCTCGATTTGCTCGATCTTCTTCCTCTCCTCGATCTCGATCGTCTCGATGATCTTCTCGAAAGGCAATGCGAGCTTGTTCGAGTGGACGGGTCTTCCCTTGCCCTCCTTCTTGATGTCGCGCTTGGAAACCCACTTCCGCCTTCTGAGTTCCTGCATCGCGATCGACACCTCTGGCTGCCTCAGACTCGTGGCGCTCTCGATCTCGACGGAAGTCGTCTCCTCCTTCTTGCGAAGGAAAACAAGTGTCTTGGCGATGTTCTTGGATAGGCCTGTACGCATCAGAAGCTCGACGAGCGTCTCGTCCTTCTTAGTCAGGCCTTTGTCCGTCATATTATGTGCCTAGCCATTTATTATTTACCCTATATATATCATTTGCGATTCAAAGACTTGGTCGAGACGTTGACGCAGAGCGCCGAGGAGCTTCGCGTCGCTTCATCATGTGATTCTCGGATGCTGTTGGCCCTCGTAGTCAGGTCGGTAATGCTTTAATATTGGTTCCCTCTTCCTGTTTCCTGCCCTGAGGAACGCTGATTCAGATGGTAAAGATGCCCAGAGTTAGAAAGGAGTTCTGCCCACGGTGCGGCAAGCACACGGACCACGAGGTCGAGAAGGTGAAGACCCGGCCGAGGAGCGAGCTGAAGTGGGGGCAGAGGAGATACAGGCGGGCAACCGCGGGTTACGGAGGTTTCCCGAGGCCGCAGTACGAAGGCCGGCAGAAACCAACCGTCAAACTGAACCTCAGGTACAGATGCAAGGTGTGCAAGAAGGCCCATCAGAGACAGAGTTTCAGGGCCAAGACGCTAGAGCTGACGGAGGCCTGAAGATGAGCAGTTCGATCCCTCAGCCCAAGAGCAAGTTCGTGACGGTCAAGTGCCCAGACTGCGGCAACGAGCAGATTGCGTTCAACAAGCCTGCGACCCAGGTCACTTGCAACGTGTGCGGAGCCACGCTGATCAAGCCCACGGGCGGGAAGGGATTGATCAGGGGACAGCTGCTCGGAGAGGTCCAGTAGATGTCGCGCAAGGCCGAGTTCCCGGAGATAGGCGACTTGGCCGTGTGCACAGTATCGAACGTGAAGAATTTTGGGGCATTCGTAACCCTTGACGAGTACGGCGGCAGGGAGGGCTTCATCCATGTTAGGGATATCGCCACCGGCTGGGTCAAGTACATCAGGGATCACATTCGAGAAGGACAGAAGACCGTCTGCAAGGTCCTGTCCGTCGACAAGGAGCGAGGGCATATCGACCTTTCCCTCAAGCAGGTCAACGACCACCAGAAGCGGGAGAGGATCCAGGAGTGGAAGAACGAGAAGAAGGCCGAGAAGCTCCTGGAGATCGTAGGAACGAAGATGGGGAAGACCCTCGACGACGCCTACGATGCGGTCGGAAGCAAGATGATCGCGGAATACGGCGCACTCTACTTGGCGTTCGACCAGATCAACGCGTCGCCTGAGCTCCTCAAGGAATTGGATGTCGACAAGAAGTGGGCCAACACGCTCCTCGAGGTCGCGAAGGAGAACATACAGATCCCTCAGGTGAAGATCGATGGCTCCCTCGAGCTGACGTGTCCAGGTCCGGACGGGATTGACCATATCAAGGAGGCTCTCAAGGCAGGACTCGTCACAGAGGATGTCGAGGTGAGCATTCACTATGTGGGCGCGCCGAGATACCGGGTGACGGTCGTTGCAGAGGATT
>JBGOXV010000156.1:0-3951 GCA_041479325.1 Thermoplasmata archaeon | reverse complement strand
TAGCTTGACCAGCCGCTCCCACTCCTCCTTCGGGCCGGCGACACGAAGGCTGCCTGTCCCGCGGACGCCGATGGCCTTCAGGTTCTTGGAGCCCATGACCGCTCCCACGCCGCCCCTCCCGGCGGCCCTGTGCATGTCATTCATTATGGCCGCGTACCTGACGAGCTTCTCCCCGGCCGGCCCGATGACAGTGGCCTTGGCCTTCTCATGCTTCTTCTCGAGGGCCTCGATTGTCTCGAATACATTCTTCCCCCAAAGATCGGAGGCGTCCTTGAGCTCTGGACCGTTATCCGTCAGAAGAAGGTAGACTGGTATGGGTGATCTGCCCTTGAAGACGATGCCGTCATAGCCGGTCTTCCTGAGCATCGGTCCCCAGTGGCCCCCCGAGTGAGCTGACAGGATCGCGCCGGTGAGCGGTGACTTCGTCGTGACGTTGTAGAACGCGGTGAACGAGCCGAGCGTCCCCGTGTAGGGGCCGGTCATGATGATCAGCATGTTCTCGGGGTCGAGCGCGTCCACCTTCGGTTTGTTCTCCTCGTAGAGTATCTTGGCGGCGAGTCCTCTGCCACCCAAGAACTTCACCTGATCTTCTCTTGAAATCTCGGAATCCGAGAACTTGCCCGTTGTCAGATCGACTCTCAGCAGCTTCATTTACTCAAGCCCCTGGCGACGATGTCCGAACGAATTGCTACGGCTGGTATAAGGATTTGGGGTTTTTCAGTCTTACTATGCCATTGTTAGCAACAATTTCGCAAAACGGCTCCATCATTCGAACATTTGTACAATCCCACATCTTTAATATCGTCTATTTGTTCACAACCGCGTGTTGTTCGACGGAGTCGGACTGGACTCGCTGCTCATCGTGGCGATTCTTGTCGCCATCGTGGCGTTCTTCTACTCTAATCTTGGACTTGGGGGAGGCCAGCTCTATGTCCCAATCATGTTCCTGTTCTTCGAGAGCTTCGGCTTCCACATGAAGCAGATTGTTCCGTTGTCGCTGGTGTTTGCCTTCGTGACGATGATCAGTTCTACGTACACCCACAACAAGAAGCACCTGGTCCACTTCAAGATAGGCATCCAGCTCGCGGGCGCGGGACTAATCGGCGTCGTCCTCGGGGTCTTGTTCACGTCGAGCTTGCCCGACCAGGTCGTGAGGGCGGGATTCGCCGCCTTGCTTGTGATCGCAGCAACGAAGATGCTTTACGACGTCTACACGGCGAAGAAGGATTACACATCGTGTCCAAGCGAGTTCAGCCTGCGTTGCAGGCTGACTGGTGCGGGAGTGAGCATTCTCACGGGATTCCTAATCGGCAGCTTCGGTATAGGTGGCGGGGTCGTAAGTGTGCCACTCATCATCTACGTCTTCAAGTTCGAGCCTCGGATGGCAATCGGTACCTCAGCGTTCCTCGGGGCGATCCTGACGCCTGCCGCCCTTTTCGCTTATTGGATCAATCTCGGTCCCAGCAATCAGATACACTGGCCCATAGCTTTCGTGCTTGCTCCGGTCGTCTTTGTCTTCGCCATACTAGGCTCGACCTGGGGACTTCAGAGCCTGAAAACGAAGGCCGTCAAGACGATATTCGTCTGCGGCGTCTTCCTTGCCGCCGCCGAGATGATATACAGTCTGCTCGTCTGACCTCTGCGGAAAATGCTATGTATTCGCAGGCTCTGACAGTCTGGAGGACGATCCAACGAAGCTTTGCCTGATCGGCGATTCGAGCAGCGTCCATCTCAGAAGATGGGCCATCCATTTCTCCAAGTCCGCGGAAGTGCTCGTCATCAGCGACTCTCCGGACGAGATACCCGGCATCAAGGTGGTGCCTCTCTTCCGCAGGGGCTCCGGTGTGCTGAACCTCGTCCATGTCCTGAGGCTAAGGCATCTTGTGAGAGAGTTCGGCCCGGACATCGTCCACGGGCACTATCTGACGGTCGGTGGCTTCTATGCCGCGCTGAGCCACGGCAGGAGGACAGTGGGTAGCGCATGGGGGTCCGACATATACATGGGTCCCCGAAGATCGTTCATGGAACGGTCCATCCTGAGATTCGTTCTCAAGCGGTGCGACCTCGTGTTCGCCGGGACCAAGGACATGGCGGAGAAGGTCAGGGGATTCGGATATCGCGGCGAAATCGCCATTTTCAGATGGGGTGTCGATCCGGACATCTTCAAGAAGACCGCGAGCCACGGGACCTCCGAGTTCAGGATAATCTCCATCAGGCCCTGCAGCAAGATATACAATCCGCTCGAGATCGTGAAAGGGTTCAAACTGGCCCTGCCGAATCTGGGGAACGCCTTCCTTTACATGCTCGATTTCGGCGACATGGTAGAGGCGGTCCACGAGACGGTGGAGGAGGACCCTCAGCTGGTCGTCCGGGTCAGGTTCCTGCCACAGAAGCCCCATGGAGAGATGCCTGAGGTCCTCAATTCGAATGATCTGGCCATCTCGATTCCCAATAGCGACAGCGCGGCCGCGAGCGTCCTCGAGGCGATGGCATGCGAGGTCCCGGTAGTCGCCTCCGACATACCGAACATGAGGGAATGGATTGAGGACGGTGTCAACGGGTTCCTCACGCCGATGAAATCAGGGATGCTAGCCGAAGCACTCAGGAGGGCCCACGCCGCAGGCTCGAGGCTCCCCACCATCGGGAGGCTTGCAAGGGAGAAGGTGCTCGATGACAAGAACCAGGGCACATTCGAATCGAGCCTGAGGGTCGCAGAGAGGTCCTACGCGGAGCTGCTCAGGACAAAGTCCTGAGCTCAACCTCTGATTCCTAACTTGTCAAAGATGAAGGCGTACATGAACGCGAACCATTTCAGGTAGTCATATCTTCCCGATGCCCCTGAGTGCCCCTCGACTATGTTGGTCCTGAGAAGGATGGTGTTGTCGTCGGTCTTGTTCGCCCGTAGCTTCGCGACCCACTTGGCCGGCTCCCAGTATTGGACCCTGGAGTCGTTCAGCGCGCCCGTGACCAACAGGTTCGGATAGTCCCTCTTCCTCACGTTGTCGTACGGTGAATAGAGTTTGAAGTACTCGTAGTACTCCTTGTCCTCCGGATTGCCCCATTCCTCGAACTCGCCGATCGTCAGGGGGATTGACGGGTCCAGCATGGTGTTGATTACGTCGACGAACGGCACCTCGGCCACGACCACCTTGAAGAGCTCAGGTTTCATGGTCGTGACGGCCCCCATCAGGAGGCCCCCTGCGCTCCTCCCTCTGACGACGAGCCGCTCGCTTGAGGTGTATCTTTCCTTAACCAGATGCTCCGCGCATGCGATGAAGTCTGTGAACGAGTTGATCTTCTTCAACATCCGACCTTCCACGTGCCATCTCTTGCACAGGTCTCCCCCGCCTCTGATGTGTGCCTTGGCGCAGACGAATCCCCGGTCTAGAAGCGGGAGAAGCTTCGTGTCGAACTCTGGAGCTGGCCCCTCGAAGTCCCCATAGGCCCCGTAGCCGTACAGGTATCCCGGATTCTTACCAGTCCTCTCGAGCCCCTTCTTGAAAACGAGCGATATAGGGACGAGCACGCCGTCCTTCGCCCTGGCGTGGATCCTCTCCGATGTGTACAGCGACGGATCGTAGCCCGGAACCTCCTCCTGTTTCTTGAGCAAGAGAGCCCCCTTGCGCATGTCGTAATCGTACACGCGAGGGGGAGTGACCATGGACGAGAACTGGAATCTGATCACGTCGGACTCGAAATCGAAGGTCTCCACGGGCACGATGTGGTAAAGCTTCTCTGGCAGTTCGATGAAGTGGGATGACTTGTCCTTCATGTCGATGATCCTGATCCTGCTCATCGCGTTCTCCCTCTCGAACAGCACCATGAAATTCCTGTTGATGTCGACCCATGGATAGGGGTTGCTGATGGCGATGCACACATTCTCCCTGTGCGGAACCACCACTTTCCAGTCACCGAGGTCGGACACCGGCGCCCGCATGATCTTGAAGTTCT
>JBGOXV010000155.1:0-3984 GCA_041479325.1 Thermoplasmata archaeon | reverse complement strand
GGACGAACATGGCGAGCTACGAGTGGGGCCCGGACGCGTGGACCTTCTTCGACGGGTTGAGAGGCATCGACGGGGCGCTCGACGTGTCCATATCGGAGTGGGAGGCGACCTTCAGCGCAGCGCTACTGGCTGAGGACCACAGCAAGAAGTACGGCGACACCGTGCACGGCCTGAACATCAACTTCCCGCCGTCGCTCTCGCAGTACAACAGCATCGGCTACGCTTGGGAGGGACAGTTCGTGTACACCCAGGTCGGGCTTGACCTCATCGCTGAGTCATCCTGGAACGATTGCCTCATGGCGTACTTCGGTGGCAAGTAGTTGGTGCCCAAGGAGGAGGCGCCAAAACCCTTTCCTATTCCTTCTTTTTGTCCGACGATTCACAAATCCTTCAAGTGTCTCTTTCTAACATGCCAAGGATTGTCAGGTAATGCAAGACGCATTCGAAACAAATTCGGTCTCGGTCGTTGTCCATACTCGAAAAAAACGGCGGTAGGATAAATATATCACAGCGTGATTACTATGTTCAGCTCACAGGGGGAGTTGTTCGATGACAACCGAGTTCGAGCTATACATCCCAGGAACGTCGAGGAATTTGCTGGATGCCGTGTCTGTGCTTTCGGAGCACAACATCAATCTTGATACCATAGCCGCGCGGAAGGTCGGGGACAAGTATGTCTTGAGGTTCGTCACCGCCCTCGAGGATGAGTGCAGGCGGACATTCATGAAGGCCGACCTGTCGTTCAATGAGAGGAAGGTCCTCGTCATCGAGATGATCAACAGGCCCGGGCAGTGGTTCAGGGCTGCCAGTCAGATGGCCAAGGCCGGGGTCGAGATCGAGGGTTCCTATCTTCTCGGACAGAACGGAGCGAAGATGAGATTCGTGTTCGTGGTCAACGACTACGATAAGGCCAGGAAACTCGCTTGTCAGATCGCTGATTGCTCGTGCGACTGACCGCCTGGTTGATCCCGAATTAATGGGTGATCTAAGTGTGTGAATCGGCAGTGTACTTGCTGAAAGGTTCGGAGAAGATTCTAGTCATGTCAGAGGCCGCCCGGATATTAGTGAACGGGAACAGCATCACATGCGTAGACGTTCTCGGAGAGCGTCATGTGGTGACAGCCGTGAGGCTGACTGAGGCAAACCTGTTAAACCACGAGATCATTCTGAAGCCGATATAGAGCTGATATATTGGGTCTCAAGATAGCTGTGGCTGGCAAGGGTGGCGTCGGCAAGACCACCATCGTAGGCGCCCTGGCCCGTGTCTGGGCGAGGGACGGCCTGAAGGTGATCGCCGTGGACGCGGATCCTGCTGCGCACCTCCATACGATTCTCGAGATTCCGACGGGATCGGCCCCGCTGCCAATCTCCTCGGAGCTTGACATGATCGAGGAGAGAACGGGAGCCAGACCCGGCGCACAGACGGGTCCATTCTTCAGGCTCAACCCGAAGGTGGACGACATCCCCGAAAAGTACTCGAGGGTCGGGGCAGACGGGGTCAGGCTTCTTGTGCTGGGAACGATCAGGTCCGCTGGCAGCGGCTGTTTCTGTCCTGAGAACGCCATTCTTCGCGGCTTGCTCGAGCATGTGATTCTCGAGAAGGACGAGGCCGTCATCGTGGACATGGAAGCAGGTCTTGAGCAATTCGGACGATCCACCTGCCGTGGCGTCAACCTGATGCTGGTGGTAGTGGAGCCTGGCATCAAGTCCATTGAAACCGCCTCTAGGATCATCGAGCTATCATTGGAAATGGGCGTGAGGAAGACCGCTCTCGTGGCGAACAGGGTGAGGAATACAGCGGAGCGAGCTGCGGTCGTTCGGCTGCTCCAAGCGCGCGGGCTCGAGCTCATACATGCTGTTCCGTATTCTCCGGCCTTGGCAAAGGCCGAGTTGCTCGGCGTGTCACCCTTTGCGGTGAGCGGGTCGGAGAAATGGCTTGCGTCCGTCAGACAACTTTCGGAAAAGATTTCAAAGATATCCGTTGGCTGAACCTCGACAGGCCAGGCGCCTCCTTGTGGACGTCATTTGACCGGTTATTCGTCATACGCCGAAAGTGGAGTTACAACAACGTATTAGTATCCTCATGACTATTCGTCAGATGTCGACCCAAGAACCGAGTGTCGCTGGTAAGCCAGATGTTCGTTAATGCAGTCAGGGATTTCACCCAAATTCGTCAAGGTTATTGCGCGTGCGGACACCCATACGCGCATGCACGGGATGTCCTCTCGTTCGATTCCCATGTCGGGTATCCGAAATTGAGGAATCCCTCGAACAACATTCAACACCTTCTCATAGTTGTTCGGACTTCGGGGACGCGAGAGACCATACGGGCGTCGGCTGGATAGGTAGGCATCTCAGGGGGTATACGTTGGAATCAGAAGTGGTCACGAAGAAGAAGTCCGACACAGTCAAGGGTGAGACCAAGAAGGAACTCGCCTGCGACTGCTGGGACAGCAGCTGCGCTTCCATGCTCACCAGCCTTCACGACTCGGGCATCCGTACTTATGCTGACAGGATTTCGGACCAGGGAGCACAATGCCGGTTCGGACAGCTCGGTCTCTGCTGCAGGATCTGCCTTCAGGGTCCATGCAGGATCAATCCCATGGGCAAGGAGCCGACGACGGGATTGTGCGGCGCAAAGGATTACACGATAGTCTCGAGGCACATCGACCGGATGATCGCCGCCGGGGCTGCGGCGCACTCCGCCCACGGAAAGGAGATAGCGCATGTCCTTCACGCGGTCAGCAAGGGGGAGACGAAGGACTACAAGGTCACAGACAGCCAGAAGCTCGAGGCGATCGCCAAGCGCCTGGGGGTCCCGGGGAAGGGGAACCTCGCCGAACTTGTTTCCATAAAGGCCCTCGAGGATTACTCTAGGTACACGGACGAACCGCTCTCGTTTCTGAAGTCCACAGTGACCAAGGGGAGGCTTCTTCTCTGGGACACACACGCGGTTCTTCCTTCCAATATCGAAACATCAATCTCTGACGTCATGCACCGGACCTCAATGGGCGTCGATGCAGACCCGATTCCGATCCTCTTCGGAGGGATAAAGTGCGCTCTGTCGGACTATGCTGGCGCGCAGATATCCTCGGACCTGAGCGATGTCCTCTTCGGCACGCCCAAGATCGTCCTCAGCGAGGCGAACCTGGGTGTGCTCGACGAGAAGTCGATCAACGTCGCGGTCCACGGTCACAACCCGCTTCTGAGCGACATCATGGTCGATGTCTCCCGTGAGATGAAGGATGAAGCGAAGAAGGTAGGCGCGGACCGATTCAACATCGTCGGCGTCTGCTGCACGGGGAACGAGATCCTCATGCGCAAGGGCGTCCCGATCGCCGGAAACGTCCTCAACCAGGAGCTTGTGCTCCTGAGTGGGCTCCTGGACGCGATGGTCCTGGACTACCAGTGTTTCATGCCTTCCCTGTCCACACTGGCCCGTTGCACTCACACGAAATTGATATCAACCGAGGAGTCCGCGAGGCTCGTCGGAGACACGCACATCGAATTCACACCGGATAGGGCCAGAGAGTCGGCCAAGGAGATCCTGCTGATGGCAGCGGAGGCCTTCAAGCACCGCGGCAAAACCAGACTTCTGCCCACGGTGAAGACTTCCAGAGTCGTCGCAGGATTCAGCCTCGAACAGATCAAGGAGCTCTTCTCCAAGAAGAACAAGGACGACCCATTCCAGTTCCTGGTCGACAACCTCACGAACGGACGCGTCAGGGGAGTCGCACTGTTCGCCGGCTGCAAGAGCACCCGGGCCAAGGACGACGAGGACGTGCTCACGATCGCGCGTGAGCTCACGAAGCACAGCGTGCTTTGCCTCGCGACGGGCTGCAACGCGATAGAGTTGGCCAAGGCGGGGTTCATGGACCCTGGGAAGACCTCCGAGCTGGCTGGAGACGGTCTTCAGTCTTTCCTCACCGAGCTCAGCGAGGCCGCCGGGATCAAGAGCGGCCTGCCCTGCGTCTGGCACATCGG
>JBGOXV010000154.1:0-4010 GCA_041479325.1 Thermoplasmata archaeon | reverse complement strand
GGTATTTGCGTCCTGTCGAACAGAACATCGGATGGCGCTGTCGTATTCTGGGTCCACTGCCAACAAATCAATGCCCCGCTCGGGACGGAGTAGACTGATGTGAGATATTGCTTCGTGAAGTTCGTCTGCGGGTCGAAGGTAATGTAGGACCAAGTGCCCGAGACGCACATACTGCCCATGACCGTTATCGGGACGAAGGTGCTGTTGCCTCGGATCCAGAAGACAAATAAATTGCCCATCGAAGCATCGAGGGATATCGTCGGGTAGTAATCGCCAATGGTATAAGGCTCGAGCGGATCCGGAAGCTCCAAGCCGGCCGTGAATGTCGTCAGACCAGTGTTGTTATGCGAGTACTGAAGCCTTGGGATCGAGTTCTGGCCCCACCTGTACCCTGTTCCGTAGACGACATGCACTACTCCCTTTCCGTCGACGACCACTGAAGGTGGTGAGTTGTCCGTGTTGACCTTGAGCGCGCCTGAATTGTAAATCAGCGCCTGAACCGACCAAATGCCCGTGTACTTCCTGCCAGCAACATTCCCAGCGTATGCGTATACCGCCCAGACGTTGCTTCCGGACCCTGCCGGGACGATTGACCCCTTCACATTGTCCAATGCCGAGGCAGCGCCCAGCATCTGCCCCGTGAACACCCAGGAGCTTGCGTTGTCGACGGCAGAGCTCCTGAACGCCGAGAGCTGGTATGACCCGAGCACCGTGCAGTTGCTTGACAGCACCCAGAGGTAACCTTTCGAGTCCTTGGATATGTAGGTGTTCTTGCCTGCGAGGGCCACACTCGAGGTCTTGGGACCGGCGTCGCCCGCGGCCCATAAGATTGTATGCGCAGCTGCGTCGACCTTCCCCACCTGGACATATACCCTGTTACTGGCCGTGGAGGTGTCACCGATCGCGTATACGGTGCTATTCAGTGAATCGTACCATATGGAGGTCTCGTTGACTCCCGCGGTTGCGAACACATGCCCGCTGAGGGTCCAGTTCTGGCCGTTGTCCATGCTGTACTTGTGGACTGTGTTCGCTCCGTCGAAGAAGAAGCTCCAGTAGTTTGTTCCGTCGTAGAAAGTCTTCCGCTGGTAGGACATGGAAGTGGCATATGGAGAGGCTGTGGACGGGTCGACTATCCAGGTCAATGGCGATGCGCTTATCGATGCCGGATTGAAAGTCGCGAGGTCGCTCTGTCCGTTCCAGGTGGTTGTCTCGACGATGAAGTCTATGTCCGAGCTGCCGCCGATGCTCGCGGCACTGACACCAATCTCTATCCTCTTCTCGTCCTTGGCTGCATTCACGACATCGGTCGTCCGCACCCAGCTGCCGGAGGACGAGTAGTTGAATTCCTTCATCGAAGTGATCCTGCCGAATAGGCCTCTCACCTCGATCAATTGATCAGCCCCGATTACTTTCGTGTTGTATGAGACCTGTTTGCCTGTAGAATCGGACCTGTCACTGTCGACGTATATCCTCAGGACATCCTCGGCCGTGCGTCTTGTTGGGATCACTATCCCGCCACCGCCGGTGCCCGCGGGTTTGGAGACCTTGGACGGCACGAAAGTCCCGCTACACATCTCGCCCATTGCGCTGACATAGAAGTACGAGTCGTGAGTCGTGTTGACGTTTCCTACTTGGTTAATGTCCGTGCTTGGGCTGGTGGCTGGCATCAGGTCCTGGTCCACCGAGGTCTTCCCCGCCCAATCGGCGAAGGCTCCATCGATGACAATGCCAGATGGAGGAGAACCTACATACGCGCTCGCACCGCTTCCTACGATCTCCACGTTTGCGAAGGAAGAGACGATGCCTGATACGAGCATCTCAGCCGCGACGAATCGACCGTCGGGCGCTGCAGATGTGTCAATAGTCACTGCTATCTCGTGTTCCTCGTTCTTGTTGAGGGAGAACGCGGGCAATTGACCTGCCATGGGCGCGCCGGTCACGGTCGGATTGACCGCATCGACGCTGCCACCTTGACCTTCGCACTTGAACTTCAGAGTGAGCATCGCGACCGAGGCGGATTTCGGTATGACCCCGTTCGCCGTGACATCAGCGGACGGCACTTGCTCGACGACAAGCACGCCTCCCTTTAGCGGGGCCGTGCAGCTCACCGAACCTCTGTCCGCGGAGTCCCTGGAAACTAGGACGAACCTCGCCGTCTGCATGAGCGCAGCAGGCATGGCTGCCTCGGCTTCGAGGCGCGTATTGTCCAACGAATAGGAGAGAGAACCTATCGATGTCCACGCGGTCCAGTTGTACCGGTCTGAGTTCGAAGTATATCGGGAAAGTGAGGTCGACTTGACCGCCGAATCCCAACCTGTCAGCTGGAGCATATAGTCCGCTCCGATCGATTCCATCACATAGCCGGTCGCGTTCGAACCGTCTGAATCGACGAACAGGTAGTAGCTTTCGGCGTTGGGAGTGCTCATCATTGTAGTCTGTGTCCTGATGTAGACGAAAAGGTCCGGTGATTGGGTCCCAATCGCCCATTCGGTGATGTTGGTCCCCGACTCTGTCGACTGGATCACTGAGCCGTAAGTCGTCGCTTTGGACCAGTCATTGAAATTGCCATCGATCGAGAACTTCTCAGAGTTGTTCGAGTATGAAAGGAACACGAATGTGGAGATGACAACGATGAGTGCAACCAGCACCGCTAGGAACTGCCACCGAGTCAGGAACGAGGTTCGCTTTGCCGAGTCCACCCTCGACCGCGCACCCAGCCCGTTCGAGATTCCGGACCCGTTCACGAACGCCTCGCCTCCAACCGCTTCCTTGGCATTGGTCTGTCGCAGCCCGTTCACATGGCCCACACCGTTGGTGCGACCGCCCGCGCTCTTGAGGGCCGCTGCTGGAACGGCGGCGATCTTCGCCACCTTAAGCGTCCGTTTCTTGGTCGGCTTCATCGCCTCCCCTTCAGGCCTCGCAGCCACTTCCTGAGGCTTGATCTCGGGTATGGAATCGGGAAAAGCAACGGGTGGGGCGACTTCGGCAGGCTGGTCGACCGGCTCCTGGTCGCACTTGGGGCACTTTGAATCCGGTCCGGCGAGAACCGCTCCACACTTGGGACAGGCGGATATGTTGTCCTGTGCCTTCGTTTGGGGCGGCTCGGGCTCTACGAGGTCGGTCGCATGCTGGTCCGCCGTCTCCTTGACGGCCTTGGTCTTGGCTGGTCTTTCTGGGATGTCAGCATTGCAGATAGGACACTTCTTTGAATTCCTAGGGATGAGCTCTCCGCAAGAAGGACACTTCGACCTCGGAGGGCTTCTCAGCATCGTGCCGCAGCCGGGACACTTGGCCTTGCGGCTCGGAACACTCGTGCCGCACGTGGGGCAGATTCGCATCTTGCTATCACTTGGAGTCATAGAGTCGTGTTCTCAGACGAAGTCGGGGGGGACCACCCACAAGGACGTGAATCGCTTCAAGCTCTTCAGTATCCTATGTGCCGGCTGTGTTCTATTGATGTGGGGAGTTTTTATAGTCTCCCCTTGACCTGAACGCGAAGATGCGAAGGTCTCTGACAACCTCTAAATAGAGAAGGCATCAGAAATGGCCGTGAGCGGGCCCCCTTCCAGTTGATGGAAGCGGCGCTATGTCGGTAAATGAATAAGATGAGAAATGGTTTGGATTGGTCGGGATCACAGCACGATCTGCATAGACCTTCCGATCTTCTGCTGGACCGCTGCATCGTAGGCGAGCTTCGCCGTGAGACAGTCCTGCACCGCGAGTCCGGTCGAGCAGAATACGGTTATCTGCTGGTCGTTCTCCCTGCCCGGTTTCAGGCCCGCGACGATATGCCCGATCTCGGCGTCCACGTCGTCCTTCGTCATCTCGCCCTTGGACAGCGGGACGTTTATCTCGCCCGAGTGGCTGGCCTGCTCCCAGTCATCTATGACGAGCCTCGCCCTCTTCAATATCTTCGGGTCCATCTCCTGCTTGCCAGGGGCATCGGCTCCCATGCAGCAGAAGTGCGTGCCGTCCTTGACCCACTCGTCCAGGACGACCGGTGACCTGGC
>JBGOXV010000153.1:0-4026 GCA_041479325.1 Thermoplasmata archaeon | reverse complement strand
CGTCTCGGCCTTGAGCTGCGCTCTCTCAGGTTCATTGGCATGAGGTAGCAACACCTCTTCGCGGATGTTGACGATCTCGATCATGAACTCGTTAATCCCGGCTCTCCTGTACGCCTTGAAGAGCGATGGGTCGATGTCCTTCTTGTGGCAGGCCAGGATGACCGCTCGGTCGACCTCGGCCTCCTTGGCTTTGCTGACGACCGCCGGCAGTCCCTTCCCATCGCATATGGCATCGGCCATCATGACCGAGACGACGTTGGACGACTCCTCCGCGAGCTTCTTCAGTCTCTCGACGTTCAGGGCTGCCGGCATCTCCGTGCAGCACTTGCATAGGATGACTTGGATGGATGCAGCCCTCATTGGCTCGCCCCCTTGTGTATCCTGGACGCAGCCGCGATCGCCCGCACCGCAGACTCCTCGATGTCCATCGGCTCGGTCACCCCGCCGAGCACATACACCCCTTTGCCCTCAAGCTCCTTGGAGCCGGGGGCGAAACCCATCTGAGACGTCTGGATCCCCAGGGACGTGGCCAGTTCGGTGGATGCTCCAGCAGGCCTCATGCCTACTGACAGGATTATGAGGTCGTACTCCTGTTCGGTGATCTCCAGGTCGGTCTCGCTAGCTGCTCGAAGCGCGAGCTTGCCGTCCTTCCCGAGGTTGACCACCGCGGGCATCGTCCGGAGAAGCTTGACGGTCTTCTTGCTCTTCGCCCATAGCTTGAACTCATCCTGGGGCTCGTAGAGGGTCCTCAGGTCCATAAAATAGAAGTCGAGGTTGATCTCCGGGTCGGTATCGAGGAGCATCTGGGAGATCTTGGTGGCGTACTTGCAGCAGAATTTGGAGCAGTACTCGACGCCCAGCTTGACGGACCTCGAGCCCACGCACTGTATCACCGCTATCCTCTTTGGGGGTTTGCCGTCGGAGGGTCTCAGCAGCCTGCCCTCCGCGTTCAGGATCCTCTCGGCGTCGACGCTTGATACCACATCCTTCAGCGTTCCGCAGCCGAGCCTGGAAATCTCGCGTGCATCGATTGGGTCGATCCCGGTAGCGTATACTATCGCGGAGACGTTCCTCGTTATGTTCTTTGCTCGGTCCTCGTAGTCGACCGCCTTCGTCGGACATATCTGAGCGCACTTCTCGCACTTGCCTTTCTTGAAGTGGAGGCACTTCGATTTGTCTATCCAATGGATTCTCGGCTGGCCGCTCCCTGTCGGAGGGAAGATCGCCTTTCCATCGACCGGGCACACGGTGACGCACTTCCCACAGCCGATGCAGTCATCGGTGACGTATCTCGGCGAGCTCTTGATCTTGACAGAATAGCCATGTTCGGCCTTCTCGGCGGAGGCGACCTCGGACAGAAGCAGTACCTCGGCTGAGGGTTCCTTTAGTATCTCGTTCGCTCGGTCGATGGCGAAGCAGACGCCGCAGTTCCTGCATTCCACGATGCCTTTGCAGGTCAGCTCGCGCGCGTTTCCGCCCAGGGATTCCTTCTTCTCGACGAGTACGACCTCGGCTCCCCTGTCGACAAGAGATTTCGCCGCGGTCAATCCAGCGGGACCCCCTCCTATTACAAGGACTTGGTTCATTGTGACCCTCCCGTGATGGTCTCTCTCGGACTTCTACCCACTGTCCAGTGGGGTCCAGACAAGCCAGCTAGTGCCGTCGGAGAGATAAAAGCTCTCCCCTACGACCTTTGGAAATGAAAGAGGTTTGAATCCTCCGAGCCAGCGGCTCGGAGGCCTTGGCGGTCGTTCAGTTCAGACCCGTGATGTGGCCCTTGTCGTCGATGTTGATCTTCTCGGCGACGGGTTCCACGGGCAGGCCTGGCATGGTCGACAGCTCTCCGGTGATCGGGACGATGAATCCCGCACCCGCGGATAGCCTGACCTCTCTGACCGACAGTCTCCAGCCCTTGGGCGCACCCTTGACCTTCGGGTCGTCGGTGATCGAGAGCTGGGTCTTCGCCATGCAGATCGGGAGCTTGTCGTTCCCGTTCTTCTCTATGGTCGCGATGTTCGCCGAGGCGGTTCCGACATAGAGGACGCCGTCCGCACCGTAGATCTCCTTCGCGATGATCTCGATCTTCTGCTTGATCGGGAGCTTCTCATCGTAGAGGCAGTGGAAGTTCGACTTCTCCTTCTCGAGGCATTCGAGCACTGCATGCGCAAGCTCTATTCCGCCTTTGCCGCCTTCCGCATACACTCGGGAGTGAGCAGAGCGCACGCCTATCTTGTCGCAATGCTTCTTGCACAGGTCCAGTTCTCCCTGGGTGTCCGTCGGGAATCTGTTGAGCGCGACGACCACCGGCACACCGAACTTCTTCATGTTCTCGATGTGCTTGTCGAGGTTGGCAAAGCCCTTCTCGAGGTACTCGAGGTGTCTCTTCTCCTCGTCCTTCGTGGGGACCTTCTTTGCCAGAAGCTCCGCGAGCTCGTCCTCGGACATGCCGCCGTGCATCTTGAGCGCTCTCACGCTCGAGACGAGGACCGCCACATCGGGCTTGAGCCCAGCTGTCCTGCACACGATGTCGTAGAATTTCTCGCCACCCAGGTCCGCGGCGAATCCGCCCTCGGTGATGACATAGTCGGCCATCTTGAGCGCGTACTTCGTCGCGATGATGGAGCTGTTCCCGTGGGCGATGTTCGCGAACGGAGCTCCGTGGATGAACGCCGGCTGGCCCTCGAGGGTCTGCACCAGGTTCGGAGCGATCGCATCCTTCAGGAGCAGGCACATGGCGCCGACACCCTTGAGCTTGTCTGCGGTGACGGGCTTGTTGTCGTAGGTATAGCCGACGACGACCTTCCCCAGCCTCTGCCGGAGGTCGGCCATGTCCTTTGAGAGCGCGAGTATTGCCATGATCTCGGATGCGACAGTGATGTCGAACCCGCTCTCGTGGGGTATGCCGCCGTCCTTCCTGCCACCGAGCCCGACCACGATCTTCCTCAGCTCTCGGGCATTCATGTCCATGACCTTCCTCAGGACCACCCTCGTCGGGTCGAGACCTAGGGTGTTCCTCTTGTCCATGTGGTTCTCGACGAGAACGGACAGAAGGTTGTGAGCCGTACCCACTGCGTGGATGTCGCCTGTGAAGTGCAGGTCGATGTCCCACATCGGATAGACCTGGGAGTTGCCGCCCCCTGTGGCGCCGCCCTTGATGCCGAAGGTCGGGCCCAGCGAGGGCTGCCTCAGCGAGAGCATGACCTTCTTGCCCAGCACGCCAAAGGCCTGGCATAGGCCTATTGATGTGACGGTCTTTCCTTCACCTGCCTTCGTTGCTGTTATTGCAGTCACGAAGATGAGCTTGCCATCTTTGTTCTTGTCGAACTTCTTCAGGACGTCCAGGGTCACCTTGGCCTTGTACTTCCCATAGAATTCGAGGTCGTCTCGAGACAGACCTACCTTCTTGGCGATCTCCTCGATATGCTGCACCTTCGCTTCCTGCGCAATCTCAATGTCTGGCTTCATGGCCATTAGAATTCGCCTCTGTGGAAGGGTAATAGACACACCTAAAAGAACGTTTCTGAATTCTTGGCGAATATCGAGAGGCAAATCGAATAAAGTCCGATTATCGCTCGGAATCGGTCGGAATCAGCGCGAATTCGACAATCTTAAGTAAAGCGGTTGCATCCGGATTCTGGGGAAGACAATGGTGGCCACAATCATCAATGGTGACGAGATCGCTAAGACCATTCGAAAGGAGATCAAAGTGGAAGTCGACATGTTGAAGGCGAAGGGCATCGACCCAGGCCTGGTAGTCATCATCGTCGGCGAGGATCCAGCATCGCAGGTCTATGTCAGGAAGAAGGGCGAGGCCTGCAACGAGATGGGTATCTGCTCAGAAACGGCCATGCTCCCCGCGAGCACGACCGAGGAAGAGCTCCTGGAGCTCGTTGACAAGTACAACAAGGACCCGAAGTTCGATGGTGTGCTCGTCCAGGTCCCGCTCCCGAAGCACATCAGTGAGGAGAGGGTCCTGCTGAGAATAGACCCCAGCAAGGACGTCGATGGGTTCCACCCCATGAACGT
>JBGOXV010000152.1:0-4092 GCA_041479325.1 Thermoplasmata archaeon | reverse complement strand
GGCCGCCCAGAGGATCGCGTCCAGACGCGTCAGGGCGGCTTCGGAAGTCGCGGACCTGATCGTAACCGCGTGTCCGTTCTGCGTCAGCAACCTGGAGCTCGGGAAGGAGATCAGTAAGGTGGACGTGGAGATAAAGGACATTGCGGAGCTCGTAGACGAGCTCCTTGTGGCGTGATGTTGGAGGAGTGAGCGTGGAAAAGGCCGGTTCCAGGAAGAAGAACGCTCCTCGGCCTCAGAGACTCATGCTCGGCACTTGCGCATTGAAGCTCGGGGTGCCGAGAATCATGGGAATCGTGAACAACACGCCTGATTCGTTCTCGGGGGATGGCTTCGCAGGGGATATCGAGGGCGCGATTGCGCTCGGCAATTCGATGTTCGAATCCGGAGCGGATGTGGTCGATGTCGGAGGCGAATCCACGAGGCCCGGTGCGAAGCCCGTTCCAAGGAACATCGAAATATCGAGGACCGTTCCGATCATTGAAGCGCTCGTCCGGGTGCATCCCGGACGTGTCTCGGTCGATACGATGAAGCCGGAGGTGGCGGAGGCCGCACTCTTTGCGGGCGCTTCGGTCGTCAACGACGTTTCCGGGCTCCGCGATCACAGGATGGTGGAGACTGTGGCGGAGCACGACGCGGGAGTCATCATAATGCACATGCAGGGAGACCCTCGCACCATGCAGGTGAACCCCAGGTACAAGGATGTCGTGACGGAAATCAAATCCTTCCTCAATGAGCGAATCGCCGCCGCTGAGGACGGGGGAGTCTCCTCCCGACGGATAATGATCGACCCAGGCATCGGCTTCGGCAAGACAGTCGATCACAACCTCGAGATCCTCGCGAGGCTAAGGGAATTCAAGTCACTGGGTAAGCCTCTGGTCATAGGGGTCTCGAGGAAGGGATTCATAGGCAAGATCTCCGGGGCACAAGCCGACCAGCGCCTTCCCGGCTCGATCGCCGTCGCGGTGCTCGCGGTCAAGGAAGGGGCGGATGTGGTCAGAGTGCACGATGTTCCGGAGACGGTGCAGGCGCTGAAGCTCGAACAGGCCATCCAATCCTTTGGTCGGAGGACAAGACGTGAGACGAAACGACCCCAGAAAGTATTTTGAACCAGTTCGCAGTAGTTACCTTCAGAACCTAGCGCTAGCCCCTACCGAACGGAGAGTGAGATGCTGCCGGACAAAACCACCAAGACCACCACACCTCCGGCCGCTCCCGATCTCAAGGACACAAATGCCTACCCAGAGAGAACACGACTGATACTGATCGACTCAGCTGGCACATTATACAGCCTGAAGAAGACGCTCATGCAGGACGTGGGGTTTTTCGAGAGGGACTTTCTCTACAGAGCTGGGGTCGCGGGAGCGCGGGTATCCCTTTCATTGATCAATCCAGAGGCGCTCCCGAGGGATCCCAGGACGGCTCTGGAAGCCATGCTCGATGTATTCGCCAAAAGAGGGTACGGCACCTTCACGATTCAGGAAATCGACCCGAACAAAAGGGTGGTCCGATTGACATCGCCCGATTCCGCCGAAGGATGGTCGTTTCAGCGGAACAATGACCTGCAAAGGGATCCCGTGTGCGCATATGCCCGGGGCATGCTAGCATATGTTTGCGGCGCTGCGCTCTCTGGTGACGTCCATGGCGACCCAAGCTTCATGGCTCACGAAACTGGATGCATCGGAGCGGGGGCAAAGGAATGCGTCTTCGTAGTCGGCCCGATGGAAGAGCTCGCCAAGACCATCCCCGGCCTGGATGTACCCAAAGGACCTTTCTCCGAGCACGAGCTGAGGCTGAACGAGGAGATCCTCATCAAGAACCTTGAACTTCAGGGCCTCAACCTGGAGCTCGAGCGACAGGTTCGGAAGAGGACGGAGGACTTCTGGAGGTCAGAGGAGAACTACGAATCGGTAGTGAGACAATCGCCAGACCCCATCGCGTTGATCACGATGGCGGGCAAGCTCACGCACCTCAACTCAGCGGGCCTGAAGATGCTTGGTTACGACTCCGAAGACGACATCCTCGATGTGGACATCTCAAGCGTCCTCTTGGATCATGAGCACGCGTGGGAGAAAATCGTCTGGACCATAGAGAAAGAGGGACGGGCGGTCGGGCTCGAGATGGTTCTTGTCGACAAGAACGGGAAGAAGCTGAACAGTCAAGTGTACGCTCGTTTCGCGGAGCTCGCTCAAGGAAGATGCGTCGAGGCCATCTTCAAGGACGTCACCGAGCAGAAGTTGATGGAGGAGCAGGTAAAGGAAGCGCGTTCAGAATCCGACTTCCTGAACGACCTTCTCTCCCACGACATAATCAACTACACAGTATCGGCGCTGCATTTCCTCGAACCCGTGAGAAAGACCGCGGAGCTTCCCGAGGACACAAGGAAGAAGCTCGATGTCATCACGAGGGACATTCAGGGGGCTGTCGATCTGGCCATCTCGGTCCGTGACCTCTCCCGCATGAAGATGGCGGACCAGGAGTCAATGGATGACGTGAAGGACCTCCAGTTGCTCGTGGCCGAAGCGATCGAAGACTCAAGAATGATGTATTTCGACAGGGACACCAAGTTCAACTTCCAGCGATCACCCGAGCCAAGGTATGCCAGGGCAGGCGCGCTTGCCTCGAGGTTGTTCGCGAACCTGCTCACCAACTCGATCAAGTACGACCAGCACGAAACCGTGACAATCGATGTGACGATTTCTGATACCGAGCAGGACGGCGTGCAGTATTGGAGAACGGAGATATCTGATCGTGGAATAGGCATACCAGACTCTGAAAAGAAACCGGTTTTCGAGCGATTCAAGAGGGGGAACACGAAGGTCGCAGGAACGGGATTGGGACTGTTCGTCGCCACGTCCATAGCAAAGGCCCATAAGGGCAGTGTATGGGCCGAGGACCGGGTCCCGGGAGACTCGGCGAAGGGGACGAAGATGGTCGTGCTTCTCCCCAAGGCCGATGCCCGTCAGATTGCCCAGCTGAGGACGAGAGGTCCTGCCGCCCCAAGGCCATGAGCGGATCGGTCGCGATTTTGACGCGAAGCTGAAATAGGCATCTTCCAATCTGCCAGTAAGAAATCGAGGGGCTTGAGAGAATGGGCATAAGAACCCTGAGTAAGGAGGACATAGACTTCGCCGTTTCCCTCACCATTGAGGAGGGCTGGAACTACACACCCGCAGAGATCGGGTTGATGCTGGAACTCGACCCCGAGGGAAGCTTCGTCTACGAAGAAAATGGGCCCCTCGGAATGGCCACCTGCGTCACTTATGGAAGGACCGGCGTCCTCGGTCACCTGATCGTAACGAAGAAAGGCAGGGGAAGGAGGATAGGCCATTCCCTGGTCGACGCCGCCGTTGACTACATGGAGGGCAAAGGTGCGGAATCCATTCTGGTATTTGCCACAGAAGAAGCGGTGAAGCTGTATCAGAGTCATGGGTTTGCTTTGCGTGGCGTGACATCGTGCATGCATTCGAGGCTTGACAGCACATTTCACCGCATTCCATCCACAGATTGCGTTCTGCTCGAGAAATCAGATCTGTCAGAGGTGATAGACATAGACCACCGACTCTTCGGGGATGACAGGGGCAGACTGATCGAGCTCCTGTATGAGGAATCGCCAGAGGGAGCTTTCAAGATCGAGCGCGATGGCAGAATTGAAGGCTTCATATTTGGAAGGCCTGACCATATCGGCTACAACCTTGGACCATGGGTTTGCCTGACAGGAGACGAGAATGATGCAGAAGCACTGTTCAGGGCTGCTGTTTCAACGTTCGATGACGGGAAGATCTACATGGGAGCATTCACGAGCAATCTCGCTGCGCTGAAGATTGCAGATCTGTTGCCCCCAATCAACAGGTGGCGCATTCCGATGATGACGAGAGGTAAGTTGCGATACCACGAAGACACCAGCAAGGTATTCGGGATTGCGGCATACGAGCTTGGATGATAGTGGCTCTAGATTTCTCCCTGGATTCAGATCATTGCCAGGTGGGCCCGTCGCGATTTGAACGCGAGTCACCAGCACCCCAAGCTGGAAGGATACCAAGCTACCCCACGGGCCCTGGATGGAAAAAGGAAAAGTTTTCGAGGCGCCCACTT
>JBGOXV010000151.1:0-4099 GCA_041479325.1 Thermoplasmata archaeon | reverse complement strand
TCGAACTCGTCCTTCGTCATACCCGAGAGGCTCACCTCTGGCTTGCCGCTGAGGAACTCGAGCACGTCCCCCAGGAACGCATACGGGATCCCGCACACCCTGAAGGCCTCCTCTTTGGTGACCGGTCTTCCGTTCGCGTACTCGAACTCGAGGACGGATCTGGAGTAGTCCTCTATCTTGTTCTTCCGAATATCCTCCTCTGCCTGTTTCCTGCCTTCGCCGGCGGCCTCGAAGTACGGGTCGATGCTCAGGGCATGGTCGAAGCATCTAAGAGCCTGTTCCGCACGGCCAAGAGCGGACAGGACCTGGCCCTTCGCCTTCCAGGCTTCCTTCTCGTTCGAATCAAGGCCTATCGCCCTGTCGAAGGAGCTTACAGCCTCCTCGAGCAGGCCCTGCTTCTCCATCGCGAAGCCCTTGCTCATCCATATCTTCGGATTGGAACTGTCAAGATCGAGCGACTTGTCGAAGCATGCGATGGCTTCCTGGGACTTGCCCATCTCAAGCTGCAGAAGGCCGAGCCTGTACCAGGAGGCCTGGTCCGTCTGGTCCGTTTCCAGCGCCTTCCCGTAGGACCTCGCGGCCTCCTCCTTGTTGCCCAACGCCTCGAAACCCTTGGCCCTGCTCTTCCAGACATCCTTGTCCGTCGAGCCCAGCTTCACGGCCTGGTCGAAGCTCTGTAGGGCCTCAGATACTCTGTTCAGCTTGAGAAGTGCCATCCCAAGGTACTTCAACGCGCCCGCGTCGGACGGGGCGAGCCTCAGCGCCTCCCCGAACGAGCTCAAGCTGTCATCGAACCTCCCGAGGCTCGCGAGAGCCCTCCCTTCGTTGGTGTGGAACTCCGCGACGTTTGGCAATATCTTGATAGCCCTCTTGAAATCCGAGAGCGACTCGTCGAACCTCCTGAGCTCAAGGTAGGCCTTTCCCCTGTTGTTCAGCACGAAGGGCTGGTTAGTGTCCAGCTTTATGGCCTGCTCGAAGGCCTCCGCCGCCTGCGCAGGGTTGGAGGCTCCCAGGAGCAGCAACCCCATCCTGTTCAACAGAAAGATGTCCTTGGGGTCCAGGCTGAGGGCGGTCTCATAGCTCCGCAGGGCCTCGTCGGACCTGCCGAGCTTCTCCAGCGCGCTCGCCCTGTCCGCCAGTGCGTTCTTGTTCTTCGGACTGAGGCGCAGTATGTGGTCGCACGCATGGACGACGTTCTCCGGGTCGTCCGTTGAGATGAGTGCCATCTTCTTGAGCTCGAGCACGTCGAGATCGTCGGCTTCCAGCTCGAGCGCCTTGTTGAAGCACAGCAAAGCCTCCGTCGGTCTCTTGAGGAACAGCGACGCGCTGCCCTTGTCGACCAATGCGTCCCTGTCCTTGGGCGAGATCATGAGGATCTCGTTGCACACCTGCACGACATCCTCGTTGAGCTTCATGGATTTCAGGAGGTCCTTCTTCGCGTTCAGCACAGGAAGGTTCTTGGGCGAGGTCTTGAGCGACTCGTCGTAGGCTGCCAGGGCCTCGCGCGGCCTGTTCAGCTTCGTGAGTGTTAGGCCTTCCCTGATCCTCAGCTCGGGCTTCGTCGGGCTGAGTTTGATAGCTTCTCGTATCGAGCCGAGGGCTTCCTCCCGCCTCTCGAGCCAATCGAGGGCCACCGCCCGCTGGAACCATACATCCTCGTCCCGCGGGTCGAGCTTGAGAGCATGCTCGTACGCCATCAGTCCCTCCTCGTACCTCTTGAGCTCGATCAGTGATCGACCCATCGTTGCGTACGCGATCTTGTCGCCGGGGTCGAGCTCCACCGCCTTCGCATAGGACTTTGTCGCATCCTCGTAATCCTTCGAGTAGAAGCCCGCATCTCCCTTGATCCTCCAGAGCGCGTGGCTCGCGGGTGCGACCAGCAAGCCCTGCTTCGCGTAGTCGACGGCCTCCTTCGGCTTTCCGACCCTGAGGAACATCGCCGCCATGCTGTAGTAGATCTCCTGGTTCGTCGGGTCGTGCTTGAGGGCGAGCCTGTAGGCCGCGGAACATTCGTCGTACTTCTCAGTCCTGTCGAGTGCCACCGCTTTGTCGAAGTGCGCGGCCTTGTTGCTGCCATCCACTTTTATTATGCGATCGCACACGCCGACGACCTGGTCATCGCGCTGCATTTGTTTGTAGGCATCCTTGAGGCTTTCCAGAATCGGCAATTCGTCCGGGCGGGATTTCAGGACCCGTTCGAAGGTTTTCACTGCGTCCTGGGGCCTCCCGGATTTCAGCTGGGCCATTCCCTTGTCGTTCATGGCCTCCAGGTTGTTGGGATCGATATCGAGGATCTTCGTACACCACGCCACGACCTCCGCGTGTCTGCCGAGCTTGATCAGGCACTCCTTCTTGAGGTTCATCGCCGGCGTTGATTTCGGCGAGATGGTAAGCGAGGCCTCGACGAAGGTCAAGGCTTCGTCCACTCTGCCCATCGAGAAGAGGGACCATGCCTTGTCAAACAACGCTTCGTGGTCGTGTGGGTTGAGGAGCAGGATCCTGTCGCAAACGCCTATCGCATCGGGAAACCTCTGAGCGCTTAGGAGCGTCTTCTTCTTGTTGACCAGCACAGTGAGGTCGTTCGGATCGACCCTGAGCGCATTGTCGAATGACTGTACTGCTTCGTCGTACAGCTGCGACTCCTCCTGCAGTACCCCGAGCTCGTTCCACACGGTCCTGTCTCCAGGATCGATGGCCACGGCCGCGGAGAAACTCTTCATTGCCTCAGCTCGGAGGCCCAGCTTGTGCTGTATCCGCCCCAGGTTGTCAAGGCAGTAGACGTCCTTGGGGTCCAGCTTCAGGGCGGCCGTCAAGGACCTGGCCGCCTCCTCGCTCCTGCCTGCGAAGTTCAGTGCGGTGGCCCGTCCTATCCAGAGCTCCTTGTCGTTCTTGTTGATATCGAGTCCATCTTGGTACGTCCTCGCAGCGTCGTCGTACCTCTGTAGCTTCGTGAGCGTGGACGCCTTTCGTTTGACCAGGTCCACATCGTCTGGAGTGTGCGCGAGTATCTTGTCGTAGATCCTCACGCCAAGCGGGTTGATTGTCAGCGCCCTCGTGTAGCTGCTGATAGCTCCGCTCACATCGCCGACGGCCTCCTGCGTCTCCCCCAGTGCGATCCACAGGTCCTCGGATTGCGGTGCCGTTGCGACGGCATTCTTGAGCGAAGAGATGGCCTCATCCTTCATGCCCAGGGCAAGCGCTGCGCGTCCGGCAACGCCCATGGCCTCCGCGTTCTTCGGATCGAACTCCAAGGATCTCTTCGCGGCGTCGTGGGCCGGCTGCGCCTTGACGAACGCTAGATACTTCATTCCCATGGAGGAGAACACCTGTGAGAATTCCCATTTCATCTTGCCAATGAACAGGATATTCTCCTTGAGCATCAGCCTCAGTTTCTCGAGCTCGGCGAGGGCGTCGTTCGACTTGCCGGCCTTCTCGAGAGAATCCACTCTGGCCAGTTCCTTCCGCGAACGTTCAAGGAGCTTCTTCTCCTTGTTCATCAATGAATCAAGCAAACCCAAAGGAACCCACCTGGCCGATTGCGTCTTAATGTGCGTGTCTTGATAAAGAAGTTGCTAGCGAGCAGACTCCTTTCTCTCAGTTGCCTTTCGACGTGTAACCGGGAGGTGCGGGTTCCAACCGAGCTCCCTCGGCAGAGCCCGGTTTTCCGCTAGAAATCTCGTAGAGATTTCTTAGTTGACGGAGGGCGCCCGGTCTGACGAACCTGGCAGAAGTAATGCGTCGTTCTAGGAGATTATAAATAGTCGTCAGCTCCTTACAGCGAATCAGCTGACAAATCGTCAGACAACGCATAAGGATGGGAATGCGATGAAGCACAGGAATGCGGCGCAGGAAGCAGTCCAAACCGCTCAGGCAATCGATTGGGCGCAGACACACACGCTTCAAGATCTTGAAGATCTCGCGAACGAGATGTCGAGCCTTGGAGAAGATGTCTTGGACATTAAGCAGCTCTTGGATGATCTATGCAACATAGAGAAGAGCTTGCAGGCCGACATCGATGCAGTTCCTGAGGCACGTGAGTACGCAGAAGTATAGAGGTGAACACAATGGTGAGTCTGAGAAGGTTGAGGACAAAGTCGAC
>JBGOXV010000150.1:0-4168 GCA_041479325.1 Thermoplasmata archaeon | reverse complement strand
GCAAGGTCCGCGGGAGGCGGGGGAAGCTCGTCGTCTGCAAGCGGTGAAACCGCCGGAGGCTCGGTTGAGGGCTCTCCGGTCTCCGCCACTTCGACAGGCGGCTGCTCCGGTGATGGTGCGGGAACCGGTTCAGGGACGGGCCCTGGATCGGGCGCCGGTGGCACATCAGCCAGTGCCTTGGCCTGCTCCTTCCTAGACTTCCTGCTCATGAGGCATCACCTTTCGCAATCCTCTCGAAGACCTCTTCCATCGTCCCAGTCGTGCGCATCTCGAAGATGTCGACGCCTGACTCGACGAGTATTTTCGCGACTCTTGGCGCATCCCCCCGTCTCGAAAGGGTGATGGCCACCTGACCCTCAACCACCTTTAGGAATTGCAGGGACAAGCTTCCGTTCAGTACTTCGCGAGCCTTCTCCGGGTCGGATACGTGCAGTATGTATGAAGGGACCAGGTACTTCTCCTTCAGCTCCCTGGCGGTGCCGACCGCTATCAGATTGCCCTCATTGATGAATGCGAACCTGTCAACTATGTGCTCAGCCTCGAGCAGATTGTGCGAGGTGAAGAAGATCGTGTTGCCCTTCGTGACATAGTCCTTGAGGTGCTCTCTCACCGCTCTCCTGTGGATGATATCGACACCTTCGAAAGGCTCGTCAAGGAACAACAGCGGACAGTCCGCCAATAGAACCCTCGCTAGCGAGACCCTCTGGCGCTCGCCCTGGGACAGGACTGCGATCCTCTTGTCCAGATAGCCGCGCAGATCGACAAGGTCTGCTGCGCTATTGATCGCCTTCAACCTCTCGGGCTTCTTCATCAGCATGAGCTTTCCGAACATGTTGAGGTATTTCCGAGGGGTCATTTCCTCGTAGAACCTGGTCTCCTCGGACAGCACCGCGATGTTGTTCCTGATCCAGACCGGGTGCTTGCCAACATCAATGTCCATGACGGTCGCGCTGCCTCCGGTCGGTTTCGTGAGACCGCACAGGACCTTTATGCATGTCGTTTTGCCAGCGCCATTCGGTCCGAAGAAGCCGAATATCTCGCCTCTGTTAACCTTAAGGCTGACGTCATTAAGCGCTCTTACGTTGCCGTACTCTTTGCTCAAACCATTGGCTTCGATCAACGAAACCCACCGGACGAACTAGGTCAGGTAGGGTTCTTATACTGTCGAGAAGCGGGTATCAGGATTGATAATGCCTAGGTGCGGGTTGTGACGGATGACTGGCCTGCCATTCAGACTATGTCATGAGACCAAGCTTCTCAAGGGCCTCCCTCGTCGGGACCCCTTCCTTCGTCCAACCCCATATTGCGTAGTAGCTGTCCAGCTCGTTTTCGAAGTCTGCCTTGTTTACCACAGCCCCCTTCGATGGGCCGTCCGGGATCGGCAGCGTGAAGAGCCTCTCGGGCAGGGTGTCATCTTTCCTTGATAGGCCTTCGCGCAGGTTGAACAGTCGCTCGACGGTCCAAGATCTCGCCCCGACCTTCTTCAGGTCATCGACCGTGTATCCGAACCCGGTCGCGGCGTTGCAGAGGGTGACCATATTGTCCCATGAGTTCGCGAACGCGTTCCTTGCGCCGAACTTGCAGAGGACCATGCAGTCGTAGACGGTGAACAGCTCCTGCAAGTCCTTGAGTGGCTGGGCCTTGCCCTTGACCGTGAACCTGTCCAGGACACCCTGAAATAGCTCGGGCACGTACATCGTGGCCCTCAAGTGACAGGCCCCTCTGGTGGATGTGGCGAATGCCAGGGACATGCCCTGGATGCCCCTGGGATCGTACCCTGGGAACTCCATTCCCTTCACATTCATCGCGTACTTGGAGACCTCCGGTCCGTACTTCGCCGCGAGCCTCCTCGACCCCTCGCCTATGAGCTTGCCGAAACCCTCATGCTTCCCGGTCAGCTCAACCAACTTCAGCATGGCATCGGCGTCGCCCCACGCCAGCTTGATCCCACCGGTGTCCTTCTCCGAGATAATACCTTTCTCGAATAGCTCGTACGCGCACGCTATGGTGTCCGCGCACGAGATCGTATCCATCCCGTACATGTTGCAGAGGTGGTTCGCTTGGATGATCGAGTCGAGGCTGGAGTTGCCGAGGTTGGAGCCGAACATCGCCAGGGTCTCGTATTCCGGCCCCTCCGTGGTCGTGCCATACTTGTCTGACTTCGCCTCTTTCCCGCAGTGCAGGGGGCATCTGGCGCATGCCGTGTTCTTGGTTACGTGATTGTTAACGAAAGCGTCTCCTCCGATCTTCTCGAACTCGGGGAAGTTGCCCGATTGGAAGTTGCGCGTGGGAATCGTCCCAGCCTTGCCAGTGATGCCGACGACCATCGATGTCCCGTACTTGCTGAACGCGACCGACTTCTCCTTGACGGTCGCCGTGGCCGTCTTGAAGGTCTCCCTCAGCTTCTCCGGGTCCGCCTGAGGAACCTCCTTCGTCCCATGCACGACTATGGCCTTCAGGTTCTTGGAGCCCATGACCGCTCCCACGCCGCCCCTCCCGGCGGCCCTGTGCATGTCATTCATTATGGCCGCGTACCTGACGAGCTTCTCGCCGGCCGGCCCTATGACTGTAGCCTTGGCCTTCTCGTGCCTCTTCTCGAGGGCCTCGATCGTTTCGAAGACGTTCTTCCCCCAAAGATCGGAGGCGTCCTTGAGCTCTGGACCATTGTCCGTGAGAAGAAGGTAGACTGGTATCGGTGATTTGCCCTTGAAGACGATACCATCATAGCCGGTCTTCCTTAGCATCGGCCCCCAGTGGCCCCCCGAGTGAGCTGACAGTATCGCGCCGGTGAGCGGTGACTTGGTCGTGACGTTGTAGAACGCAGTGAACGATCCCAGCGTCCCCGTGTAGGGGCCGGTCA
This sequence comes from Thermoplasmata archaeon, assembly GCA_041479325.1. Classification (GTDB taxonomy): domain Archaea; phylum Thermoplasmatota; class Thermoplasmata; order UBA10834; family UBA10834; genus COMBO-56-21. The sequence continues at coordinate 1,308 of JBGOXV010000150.1, read as the reverse complement.
TGATGATGAGAATATTCTCGGGATCGAGTGCGTCCACCTTCGGCTTGTTCTCCTCGTATAGTATCTTGGCGGCGAGTCCCCTGCCGCCCATGAACTTCACTTGATCTTCTCTCGCAATCTCCGAATCAGAGAACTTGCCCGTTGTCAGATCGACTCTCAGCAGTTTCATTTACTCAAGCCCCTGGCGACCACGCCCGAACGAATTGCTACGGCTGGTAAAAGGGGTTGGGGTTTTTCAGTCTTACTATGCCCTTGTTCGCACCAGTTTCGTAAATCCGCTCCTCTATTCGAACATTTGTACTATCGCACGTCTTTAATATCGTCTATTTGTTCACAATCGCGTGTTGTTCGACGGAGTTGCATTGGATTCGCTGCTCATCGTGGCGGTTCTTGTCGCCATAGTGGCATTCTTCTACTCTAATCTGGGACTTGGAGGAGGCCAGCTCTATGTCCCGATCATGACCCTGCTCTTCGCCAGCTTCCTGATGAAGGAGATAGTCCCCCTATCGCTGGCGTTCGCCTTCGTGACGATGATTAGCTCGACGTATACCCACAACAAGAAGCATCTGGTCCATTTCAAGATCGGCCTCCAGCTTGCGGCAGCGGGTCTAATCGGGGTCGTCGGAGGGGTCCTGTTCACGTCGAGCCTGCCAGATCAGGTCGTGAAGGCGGCGTTCGCTGCCATGTTGGTCATTGCTGCAACGAAGATGCTGTACGACATCTACACAGCGAGGAAGGACTACACGTCCTGTCCGGCCGAGTTCAGCCTTCGATGCAGGCTTACAGGGGCAGGCGTGAGCATCCTCACGGGGTTCCTCATTGGGAGCTTCGGCATAGGCGGTGGGGTCGTCAGCGTCCCGCTCATAATCTACGTCTTCAAGTTCGAGCCTCGGATGGCCATCGGGACGTCCGCATTGCTCGGTGCGATACTCACACCCGCTGCCCTGTTCGCCTATTGGGTCAACCTGGGACCGGATGTCCAGATACACTGGCCCATCGCCCTTGTGCTGGCTCCAGTGGTGCTCGTCTTCGCGATACTGGGCTCGACCTGGGGGCTGCAGAGACTGAAGACGAATGCGGTCAAGACGATATTCGTCTGCGGCGTGTTCCTGGCCGCGGCCGAGATGATATACAGCGTGCTAATCGCCTGACCCCTGCGGAAAATGCTATGTATCCGCAGGTTCTGACTGTCTGGAGGACGATCCAACGAAGCTTTGCCTGATCGGCGATTCGAGCAGCGTCCATCTCAGAAGATGGGCCATCCATTTCTCCAAGTCCGCGGAAGTGCTCGTCATCAGCGACTCTCCG
>JBGOXV010000149.1:0-4183 GCA_041479325.1 Thermoplasmata archaeon | reverse complement strand
GGTCAACCGTCTTCCTGTAATTCTCCATTGCGACGTTGACATGCGCTTCAGTGAAGTTCCAGGCCTTGCCCAGGTTGCCGTACCGGATCCGGTAGCCTTTCCTCGGTTTGCCGTCGGAATCCTCGACGTTCATCTCCTCGAGGAGGTCGAACCCCTTCAGTTTGTTGATGTGCCTGTAGATTGTGGCCTTGGTCGTTCCGAGCGCAACAGCCAGGTCCTCCACGACCCAGGCCTTGTCCATCCTGTCCAGGAAGTAGTCCATCATGAGTCTGTATGGGACGCTGTCTCTGACATCCGTGACGTCGGTCTTGGGATCGTAGCCCTTCGGGAAATATCCAATCTGGTTGAGGAAAAGTATGGCGACCTCGTCGATGTTCGTGAGCGGGGTCAGAGGGATGTTCGACACAACATTTAGCTCGAAGCTCATGCCGGTATGAATCAAATCAAGAATAGTTAAGGCTTCGCGTCGATTCATTCTGGAGAGAGTTCACCCGCGCGCGCTTTCTCGAACTCCTCCTCCAGCTCCCCGAGGACCTTGCTCCTGATCTCAATGAACTCGCGGCTCGTGCGATCCCTCGGACGACTCAATGGCACATCGATCGTCTCGCGCACCTTTCCCGGCCTGGCGGTCATGACAACTATCTTGTCTGCCAGGTAAACTGCCTCCTCGACGGAGTGGGTGACGAATAGTACGGTCTTCTTCCTGGCCGACCATATCCTGAGCAGCTCCTTCTGCATCAGGTTCCTGGTTTGGGCATCGAGGGAGCCGAACGGCTCGTCCATCAGGAGTACTTTGGGGTCGGTCGCGAGCGCGCGCGCGATTGCTACCCTCTGCTTCATCCCTCCGGACAGTTCCCTCGGGTGAGCGTCCTCGAATCCCTTCAGCCCGACGAATTCGATGAGTATCTTCGAAATATCCGCCCGTTTCGACTCAGAGACATGCTTCACCTCGAGCCCGAACTCGATGTTCTTTCTGACGGTCCTCCATGGGAAGAGGGCGAACTCCTGGAACACCATGCCGCGGTCTGGGCCAGCGTCCCGGACCTCCTTGCCGTCGACCTTGACTGACCCGCCTGACTTGGCCTCAAGGCCTGCCACGATCCTCAGCACAGTGGTCTTGCCGCAACCTGATGGCCCCAGTAAGCATACGAACTCTCCCTCTCGGACCTCCAATCCGAAGTCATCGAGGGCAATGATTCTCCCGCGGTCTCGGTGGAATGCCTTCGAAAGGTGTGCGATGTTTATGACTACTTCATTCCCATCCATCTGTACACCCACCTTTCGATCAGTCCCGCTATCCCTGTTGTCAGGACGCTCAGTATCCCAATCATCACCATGCCAGCGTACATGAGATCATACAGGCCAGCATTGTTGGCTGCGAAGATGTAGTAGCCGACCCCGCCTCCGACGCCCCCCAACATCTCTGCAGCGACGATGCACATCCAGCCGATGCCAAGTCCCATCGTTATTCCGGTCATGAGATACGGCGTCGTGAACGGGAGTACGACTTTCCCGAAAATGGTGCTTCGCCTCGCCCCTAGGGTTCGAGCCGCGTCGATAAGCACAGGGTCCACACTCCTCGCCCCAAGCCTGACGTTCAGGAGTATGGGAAAGAATACCCCGAGAAAGACTATGGCAATCGGCCCCCAGAAGAACTTGAACACCACGAGGAAGATCGGAACCCAGGCGAGCGGGGGAATCGGCCTGAACAGCTCGACCAGTGGGCGGCCGACCGCTTCGGCGTTTCTGGACCGGCCCATCAGCAATCCGAGGGGGACCGCGGATATGAGCGCAAGGGCGAATCCTATCGAGATGCGCGTCAGGCTGGCGAGGATGTGCTCGGACATGAAGCGCCCGCCTGTGGGGCTCGGGTTCGTCACGAACGACCTACCAAGCGCCCGCAGTACGTCCCACCAGTAAGGCAAGCGCTCATATGTTGATACTGGGGAAGGCGTCACTCCGAGAAATGGCCAACCTGCACGCAGGTAGGCCGAGACGAGCCACCAGATCGCCAGAAAGACTGCGACCGACACGGAGCTGAGGGCGAGCCTGAGCCAATTGGAGATGAACGCCTTGCTCAGGCTCTTGGTCAGGCTTCGCATGCTACTGCTCCTGTCCGTGATTGACCCGCCACTCAAAGAGGTTTGGGGCTCAGGTTTTTATCTTGAGGTCCAGTCCCTTCTTGTCGAGCGCGATCTTGAGAAGAAGGAACTGGATGGAGGTCTCGCCCGGTGTCGCGACTGTCTTGTTCACCAGGTCGACCAAACTGTGTATTCCAGAGTTCGCTTTCACCACGAGCCCGCTACCTTCGCTGTTGGCTTGTGCGACTATCAGGGCCTTAACTCCCGAGTTCAAGTGGTTTAGTATGGCGGGCGGAGCCCCCAGATAACCAATGTCCACAGCGCCTGTGGCGAATCCCAAGCTCATTTCGGTTCCCCCGCTCGCGAATGGGGCTCCGGTCGCGTTTGTCACGAGGAGACCGTACTTTTGGAACATGCTCGTCCCACCGAAAGCGGTAGTGTTCTGAGCGACAACTTGGGCCATCTGGTGGAGGTCGCCCATAAGGTAACCCAATCGGATCGGGTTGCTTGGGTTCAGTATCGTACTGCTAGGGGTTATGCTACTGGCTGCATCCAGCAGCGAGCCGTTCACGTCTTTTGTGATGAAATCTGTGGTGGATGAGTAACCAAGGCCCAGCAGCTTCGCGCTGTTTGTCATGTTGGTCTCGATGTACATGTCAGTGAACTGCTTGAGCGCGTTCCTGAAATCTTGATTCATCTCGTAACCGTACTTGACGTGCTCAAATGCTGCCTTGACGACAGTCGCGTTCCTAGAAGTGAACTGCACGGCCATGTTCACGAGTGCGGTGTAGTTTACCCCGCTCGGATGGGCCAGAGCATCCGCCATCCACTGGTTCGCCTCGATATGCGCCTTGAGGAACCGCTCGGTCAAGTTCACTCCGTTCGGCTTGTTGAGGAAGTCCGGCGACACTGCCACGACGCAGCACGGATGGTTCGGCATGATCTGGTTAGACCACTCCAGGACATCACCCACGTTACCGACAACCGAATCCGAAACGTAGGGTTCCCAAGCGATGTACGCATCGATTGACCCTCCCGCAAGGGCAGCTTTCATGTCCTTAGGTGCAAGTGTGACATATTTCACGGTCCCGGACGTCTTGCTCTCCTTGCCGAGCAACAGTGCGGCCGAGATGCCGCCTACGACGACTATCGCCGCAATCACTACCGCGATTATGATGAGCTTCTTCTCCATGGAATTCCTCATCAATATGATGAGTCTATCCAATTTAACCCTTTCGACTTTAGTATGTATGTAATGATACAATTGTATAAATAATGCAATGCTTATTAGTACTATGAGGATAACAAGATGGACAGAGCGAACAGAATCATTCGCTCCTCGATGGAGTCAGATGCCGCATTCAGGACGGCCCTGAGCGAGGTCCTTGACAGCCTTGGGATGACTATACAAGACCTGTCGAGGAAGTCGGGCATCTCTCCGAGCACGCTCTACAAGATCGCCAACGAAGACCGAACGCCGAGTCTCGACGTGCTTAGAAGATTGGTGAAATCGATAAGAGAGGTCGAAGGTCTGAAGGCGGGCAACTTCATCGCCCTCATCGTCACGCGGCAGGTCCTGGACGAGGTTGTCGAAAGGACGATCAAGATCGGAGATGAGACCGTGAGGATCAGGGAGTACCCTGCGTCCACGGTCGAGGACGCAATCGTCGCCGCGATTCGTGCCGAAAGAGACGGCGCGATAGCGGTCGTCTGTGCCCCCATAGTGAGCCCGACCATCGAGAAGATCCTGAACATACCGATTGCGACTATCGTCCCCAAGGACAGTGTCACCGAGGCAATCAAGCTGGCCGCGCGGAAATCGCGGGACTAGCTGAGTGTCTCTCTTTCTACCTCGCGGTCCAACCCGATTGAAACCAGTTCCCCACGCTTGATCTGAGAAATCGATCCGTCGATGCCATTTGTTGTCTCCTGGAACAATACGATACTCTCCTTTCCTGTCGCCATACGGAGATCATAGTAGCTTCCATTCTCGGCGTAGTCACGATATCCGCAGAGCGTCTTCCCATCAGACACAAGCAAAATCGCTGCCGTGAACTCTCGATCAAGCACCTCATCACGTATGACAGCCTTCAAAGCGGTCC
>JBGOXV010000148.1:0-4217 GCA_041479325.1 Thermoplasmata archaeon | reverse complement strand
GGCGTGGACTACGAGATACCTGGGGAAGACGTCCAGATGATATCTCCGGATGGGCAGCCGCCAGCGGTTTTCGACATCGAGACCGGCAAGAAGAGGCCCTCGAGCCTTAGGGATGTCAAGAATTTCGCTATCGTCTGCGATGCGTTGCCTGAAGTCGACTATGTGTGGCCACCAGTTGTGGCAAACGACGTCCCGGAGAAAATGATAGAGAAGTCCTCCTTCTACGAGTTCCTGATGACCATGGCGTACACCTCGAAGCATGTGCAGCATGGGGCAGTGTCCGCCGAGGAAGCGAACTTTCAGATAGAGGTTGCGACCGCGATCGCGGGCTCGCCTTCCGAACTGAGGAAGCGGCCCTTGTTCTCCGACGTGTGCACACCCATATCACCGCTCAGATATGACCAAGGCGAAGCAGAGGCGCTCGTCAACCTTTCTCGAGCGGGCATCCCCATGGTACATCTATCGATGGGAATCGCTGGTTCAGTCACGCCAGTGACCATCTCCGGCACCCTCGCTGTCATCAACGCGGAGAACCTGTGCGGGCTCACGCTGACGCAGGTCGCTAGCCCTGGCGCCCCTTCGATATATTCATCCTTCTCCGGCGTTGCGGATCTCAAATCTGGCGTGTTCCTGTGCGGGACTCCTGAGGGCAACCTCATGGATGCCGCCAGCATCGAGATGGCACGACACTACGGCCTCCCGACCTGCTGCGGTGGCCCCTCCAACTCCGCGAGAACACTAAGCGCCGAGGCCGGATACCAGACCGCGATGTCCACGATGGCGAGCATGATGACCGGGGCGGACCTGATGGTCGGTCTGGGAGGGCTCGACAGGGCTGGCATGATGTCCCTGGAGAAGGTCGTCATGGACTGCGAGCTCTGGCGATGGTTGAAGCGGATGAGAAAGGGCATCTCAGTGAACGCAGAGACCCTGGGCTTCGATGCCATCAAGAGGCAGGGGCCAGGAGGGGTATTTCTATCCGATCCGCACACGCTCAGGCACATGAGGAAGTGCTTGATGATCCCGCAGATAACAGGATATCACACGCCCGGAGAACCTGACTACTCCGTCGACGACCTGATCGAGTACAGCAAGCGGAAGACGAAGGATATCCTGAAGACTTACAAGCCCCCGCTGTTCTCGAAGGACATCGCGGACAAGGTCGGCAAGGTCGCACAGAGATACGGAGTCTTGCATCGGAACGGGAATCAGATCTTCGAGCACGCGTGACTCATAACCTGCGCTTGAAGAGCTTCTCGAGGTCCATCGGCGAGAGGACGACCATGGTCGGTCTGCCATGCTCGCACGTGTACGGGCTCTCGGTCCGCATGAGTTCCAAGACCAGCTGCCTCATCTGACCCTCTGAGAGCGGGTCTCCAGCCCGGATGGCTGTGTGGCAAGCAACGCGCCATATCACATCGAGACCGAGCTTCTTGGTCGGGGCGACCTGAGCCAGATCTCCCAGGATGTTCCTGAACGATGACTCGCCTTGGGCGACTCCGAGGACTGTTGGGAGCGACCTGATCGCATGAGCGTCCTTCCCGAACTTCTCGATCTCGAACCCGGCCTTCTCCAGCGTCTCGCGGTTCTCCTCCAGTACCCTCTCTTCGGTGGGGGTCAAGTGTATAACCAGAGGAGTGAGGAGCCTTTGCGATATCTCCTTGCCAGTATCGATCGACCTCAACACGGCCTCGTACACAATCCTCTCAGAGGCCGCGTGCTGGTCTATGAGCAGGAGATTGCCCCGGGACTCGGCGAGGATGTAGGTCGTCATTATCTGCGCGAGTGGGACGATGAGCGGTGCTTCGACGCTCTCGATCTCTTTCGCACGAACCTTCAGAGTTGACTGGAGGGCCTTGGCCATCTCCATTTCCGGTATCCTGGCGATTGTCTCGAAGGACTCCGAGAACTTCGTCAGATCGTACTTGTATGAAAGATCGGGCTGCTCGAGTGTTTTCCGGACGCATTGTGCGACGACATCGCAGACCTTCGCTTCGTCGTCGAACCTGACCTCCCGCTTCGCGGGGTGGACGTTGACATCGACGTAGGGACCGTTCACGAATATCCTCACAGTCCCGATTGGATACCTGTCCTTCATCAACTTCGAGCCGTAGGCGCCCACGACGGCCGATACGATCTTGGCATTCTTCACCGGCCTGTCGTTGACGAACAGCTTGAGGTCGGCGGGAGAGGACTTCGTGTGCTCAAGCCGTCCGAGATATGCCTCGACCCGGATACCTTCTGATTCCGCGTCCCCGAAAAACATGTTCTCCGCCACCTTCGTCCCGAAGGCGGCAGCGAGCGAGCCCTTCATCCCTTCCGCCACTACATGTACGAGATTTGTCTCATCATCGGACCTGAAAGAGAAGGACAAGCCAGGTCTGCATAGGATGTAGCTGACTACGACCTCTCGACAATGCGAGAGTTCGATGTTCTTGGACTTCAGGGACTTCTTCCTCGCGGGGACGTGTCCGAACATGTCCTCGACGATGACCTCGGTGCCGGGGGCGCACCCGAAGGCTGATACATGATCTAGCTTTCCCCCGTCCACAACCACCTCGGTGCCCTCCGTGGTCCCGTGCTCCCTCGTTCTTAAGGTGACCCGCGCGATGGAGCCTATCGAGGACAGCGCCTCTCCTCTGAAACCGTATGATGAGAGCCTTTGGAGGTCCTCGATGGAAGATATCTTGCTCGTAGCGTGTCGCTGGAAGGCCGTCTGAGCGTCCTCTCTGGACATCCCGCAGCCGTCGTCCCTGACCGAGATGGACCTCCTGCCGCCATCCATAACGCTGACGGAGATCGAGGTCGCCCCTGAATCGAGGGAGTTCTCCACGAGCTCCTTCACCACTGAAGCCGGACGCTCGACGACCTCCCCGGCCGCGATCTTGTCGATCGTGGCGTCGTCCAGTATCAGAATCCTATTTGCCATGGGAGCCTCCTAACTTCTTCTTCAGCTCGTTGAGTTTGAGATAAGCCTCCATCGGGGTCATCTTCGACACGTCGACCTTCCGCAGCTCTTGCTCGATGGTCGGTGAGCTCTCCGGGGTGAGAAGCAGAGCCTGAGTGTGCGTCTTCTTGCCGGCCTTGACCTCGAGCACGTTCTCCTCCTCGATCCTGCTGAGTACCTGCTCCGCCCTGACCACGACGGACTGGGGCACGCCCGCCAGCTTCGCCACTTGTATCCCGTAGCTCTTGTTCGCCTTCCCGGGCACCACCTTCCTGAGGAAGACCACCTCGCTCCCTTGCTCCTTGACCGCCATCGCGTAGTTCTTGACGCCTTCCAGAGAGTCGGCGAGCTCGGTCAGCTGATGATAGTGAGTGGCGAACAACGATTTCGCGCCCACCTTGGAGTGATCGTAGAGGTACTCCGAGACCGCCCACGCTATCGCCAGGCCGTCGAACGTGCTCGTCCCTCTTCCGACCTCGTCGAGCAGGATCAGGCTCTTCTTGGTCGCACTGTTCAGTATGTTCGCGAGCTCAGTCATCTCGACCATGAACGTCGACTGCCCGCGGCTCAGATCGTCGAACGCACCGACCCGCGTGAAGACCCTGTCCACGAGCCCTATCCTCGCGTCCGTTGCTGGGACGAACGACCCGATCTGCGCCATGATTACGATGTCGGCGACCTGCCTCAGATAGGTGGACTTGCCCGCCATGTTCGGGCCCGTGAGGATCACCAACCTGTTCAGGTTGGTGTCGAGGAAGACATCGTTCGGAACGAAGGACCCGCTCAGGGCCTTCTCGACGACAGGGTGCCTTCCGTCCTTGATGACGATCGTGTCTGAGTCATTCACGTCGGGTCTGCAATAGCGGGATTGGACCGCGACCTCGGCCAATGAGTTGAGCACATCGATCCCGGCCATAACGCGCGAAATGTCCCTGATGATCTCGCCATGCTGCGCGACCTCGACCCGCACTCGAACAAAGGCTTCGTATTCAAGAGCGCACGAGCGCTCTTGTGCCGTCAGAATGGCACTCTCCCGCTCCCTGAGCTCGGGCGTGACGTACCGCTCCCCGGTCGTCAGGGTCTGCTTGCGCTCGTAGTCCGGGGGCACGCTCTTCGCGTTGGACTTGGAGACCTCGATGTAGTACCCGAAAACGTTGTTGAACCCGACCCTCAGCTTGCTGATCCCCGTCCGCTTCCGCTCGGAATCCTCAAGGCCCGCGATCCACTGCTGCCCTTCCTTCGAGTCTTTCCGGAGCTGGTCCAGGGCAGG
>JBGOXV010000147.1:0-4240 GCA_041479325.1 Thermoplasmata archaeon | reverse complement strand
TCGAGGACAAGATGGTCCCCGAGAATTCCCACTGACTAGCCCACGAGCTTGTCGATCGTTGAGTTGCCTTTCTGCATGTCGGACAACGATTTCTTCGTGATTTGAATAGCAGCCTCCGCCTGGCCGATCTGTTTCATCACCGCGGATTTCGACGTGCCTCCATCGATGCTCCTTCGTTCGATTGCCTTGTCTATGCTGAGGTAATCGATTCCTGAAACGCCGTCGCCTTTCATCTTCTCCGAGATCAGCTCGTTCGCGAGTGCCAGGAATCTCTGGTCGTCCCCATCTGCCTCTGTCGCGAGTCCTTTCACTATTTCGTGGGCGTCCCTGAAGGGGACGCCCTGGGTTGTGAGGAGATCGGCGAGATCGGTCGCTGTCATCAGCCCGACCTCGGCCGACTTCCTCATCCTCACCTTGTCGAACTCAACTTTTGTCAGGAAGGTTTTGAGGGCATGGAGTGATGCTCTTGCGGTGTCTATCACATCGAAGAGAGACTCCTTGTCTTCCTGCAGGTCGCGGTTGTACGCGAGGGGAAGAGATTTCAACAAGGTGAGGATCGCGACGAGGTCCCCGACAGCCCTGCCGGACTTGCCTCTGACAAGTTCCGGGATGTCGGGATTGAGTTTTTGAGGCATCATGCTGGAGCCGCTGGCCAGCTCCTTCGGGAGCTTGATGTAACCGAACTCTTTCGATGACCAGAGCACGAGCTCCTCGCTCAGGGATGATAGATGGATCTGAATCAGCGATAGCGCGAACGCGGCTTCGGCAACGAAATCGCGGTCTGAGACGGCATCCATGGAGTTCTCGGTGATGGCGTCCATACCGAGCTTGTTAGCGACGAGGTTTCTGTCGATCTTGAACGATGTGCCTGAGAGGGCGCCTGAACCCAGCGGCGAGACATTGGTCCGATGATAGCAGTCGACGATCCTCGCAATATCCCTCTGCAGTCTCCAGAAGTGGGCGAGAAGATGATGCGATAGGAGGATTGGCTGCGCGTGCTGCATATGGGTGAGCCCAGGCAGGATCGCCGTTGTGGACTCCTTGGCCCTCTTGAGCAAGGTCTCTTGGAGACCGACAGCCCCCGCCGCGACCTCTGACAGCGCCTCTCTGGCACACAACCTCATGTCGAGAGCGACTTGGTCATTCCTGCTCCGCCCGGTATGGAGCTTTGCCCCGGCATCGCCTATCTTGCCCGTGAGCAGGCTCTCAATGTTCATGTGCACGTCTTCGAGCTTCGGGTCGAGCGCCACCTTTCCTGTTTTGATGTCTTCCGCTATCGCTCTGAGCCCATCGATCATTAGCTTCTGCTCATTTGATGTGATAACGCCCGCGCCCGCGAGCCCGTGCACGTGCGCTATGCTGCCCGCGATGTCGTACTTCCACAACCTAAAGTCGAAATGGACCGAGGCGGTGAAGTTCACGAAAACGTCATTTGCAGGTTGAACAGGACCCTTCTTTGACCGCGCTTTCACTTCCTCCACCGTTCCCGTTTCCCCCGGACGCCTTGACCATGGCACCAACCTTCAAGGGCAGCCCCCACACGTAGATGAAGCCCTTCGCGGCTGAATGATCGAACGAATCTCCTTTGTCGTAGGTCGATAACTGAGTGTTGTAGAGCGAGTACGGGGACTCTCTTCCCACGACCACCGCGCTCCCCTTGAACAGCTTCAGCTTTACAGTCCCTGTGACGAGCTCCTGGGTCTTCTCGATGAACGCGTCGAGTGCCTCCTTCAGCGGAGAGAACCAGAGGCCGTTGTACACGAGGTCGGAGTAGTGCTGTTCGAGGACCTTCTTGTAGTGCAGCAAGTCCTTTGCCATCACCATGCTCTCGAGATCCTGATGCGCCTTGATCAGCACCAGCGCCGCAGGTGCCTCGTAGACCTCTCTCGACTTGATCCCGACGAGCCGGTTCTCGATGTGGTCTATCCTCCCGACCCCGTGGTTGCCCGCGAATTCGTTGAGCTTGTAGATGATGTCCAGGAAATCCATGGCCTCGCCGTTCACGCTTGCTGGCTTGCCTTGAACGAACCCGATCTCGACGTACTCCGCCTTATCGGGGGAGTTGGCGTGACCCTTCGTCCATTCATAGATATCCTCCGGTGGTTCGACCCAGGCGTCCTCCAGGACTCCGCACTCGATCGCCCTGCCCCAGATGCTCTCGTCGATGCTGTACGGCTTGTCGACAGTCACCGGGATAGGTATGCCGTGCTGTTTGGCGTACTCGATCTCCTCTTCGCGGGACATCCCCCAGTCTCTCGTGGGTGCAAGGATCTTGATATCGGGCGCGAGCGCCATGATCGAGACCTCGAATCTGACTTGGTCGTTCCCCTTGCCCGTGCAGCCGTGGGCAATTGATGTGGCGCCGAGCCTCTTTGCCATCTCCACGAGCTTCGCGACCATCAATGGTCTCGCGATGGCGGTGCTCAGCGGATAGTTGCCTTCGTAAAGCGCGTTCGCTTTGAGCGCGGGGAGTACGTAGTCCTCCACGAAATCCTTCTTGACGTCGATGATCCAGGACTTGGCGGCACCTATGGCCTTTGCCCTCCTCATTGCGTCCTTGAGGTCATCCGATTGACCCACATCGATCGTGACGGTGACGACGTCGCAATCATACTTCTCCTTCAGCCAGTGGATCGCCACTGACGTGTCCAGGCCGCCTGAGTATGCCAGAAGGATCTTCTCCTTCTCGTTCGGTTGAGCAATGCCTTCCATGTCTGCCGCCTCGGCCCGAATCAGAAGGATCGGCGTATTTGGGCGTGGTGACAATCGACGTACAACTCATTCGGGGGTTGTCCGATTTCGGACAATCGATGAATTGGATCTTCCGAGAAGGCGAGCCTGAGCACGCTGGGGCTGTTCGACCCTTTTCCCGGTCGTGGTCGAGCGTCTATCGCGACTTGTCAAACTCGGGATTCACAAAGACAATAGGGTGGGAATCTCATTCATGATTGCAGGGAACTGGCGAGGCACATAGATGAACACTGTGCATGAATTGGGACCGAGACCGAAGAAGAGGACAATCGTGATAGGCATCGTCATCGTTCTTATCGTGGCTTTGTCCGTGGTCGCAGTTGTCCTGCTCAGTCGACCGCATGCGACAGACACAGGTTTTCATGACGGGCAATTTACCAGATCAACGTATCCTGGCGGACTCAGGTTCACGATAGGTCCTGTGAGCACGAAGACACAGTGGGGCGACATGAAGGTCTTACTCCAGAACGGATCAACGATCGACGTGTGGTCGCTTACGACCGCAGGATTAACTGGGGCCGCAGGGAAGGCCTTGAATGGTAGTGCCCAAGTGATAGGCGGCGGCAAGAGCGTGTACCTTAACGTCACCGATAAAGCCGGTAACGGGTACGTAAACGGTGGAGACTACATCACCCTGGAACCGGACACTGCGTTCTCAGCCGCGTCTTCGTACACGCTTACGCTGTTATATGTCCCAACTGGTAGTGAAATGGCCCACTGGAGCTTCACTGGATGAGCGAATCCAGACTTCGTGAAAACCACCCTCAAGACCCCTTGATCCCATGTTCGCTTCCTCTTGTGTGCGCGTTCGACATGACAGGAAAGGCAATAGGCACCGTGGTCCATCCTGGTGCGGGGTATTCGAGTGCCGGACGAGATGACCGCCGAATCTAGGATCAGACAGGAGATCGAGAGACGCAAGGATGCGTTCACATTGTTGGCGCTGGGGATATGCGTCATGGTGGTCGCGCTCATCTTCTTGGTGATATTTCTCGCGGGCGAGAACATACCGGCTATGGCTGGCTCGTTCGTCGTCATCCTGGTCGGCCTATTCCTTTACAACAAGGGCCATCATGGACGAGTGCAGGTCAGGGTGCTCGAACAACAGCTCGCTGCTTTGGGGAAGGCTCCTGGTCAGGCACCTGCCTCCGCACAACCGAGCACGAAGTTCTGCAAGCACTGCGGGAAGGCGATCGCCAAGGACTCGTTGTTCTGTGAACACTGCGGCAGGGGTCTTTGAGCGGAATCGGTCACGGCACTAACCTATGTTTTCGGGTCGTCGTAGCCTCGGGGTCTGGCCCGAGTTGGTTTAGCCAGCACACTTAAGTAGACCGAATCTATTACGAATATCCGTTAGGAGTGAGCCCCTGCCATTTAGACGAAAGGAAGAGGAACCGACGCTAGGCCCGGACGGGCAACCTGAGTTCGTCAGGGTACGGCTTCCGCGCAAGAAGGACAACGAGATGTTCGGAATCGCGGACCAACTCCT
>JBGOXV010000146.1:0-4271 GCA_041479325.1 Thermoplasmata archaeon | reverse complement strand
GGTTCCCCCCGCAGCTGGGCGAGGCGATCATCACCACCAGAAAGCCGTCGACTGGGAAGTCCGTCCGTCCTTCCGATGTGCGATCGTTGATCACTTCGGGCAAATCGTTCCTGCTCCTTTTCGGTCTGGGCCCCCGTGGTCTACCCAAGGAGATATTCGAGAGGTGCGATAGGCATCTCGACATCACCAGCAGGGGGATGTCGCTCGAGACTTGCACTGCCCTCGGAGCTGTGGTCGGTTCACTCCTTGGCAAGTGACAATGCCAGGAGTCACGTGTTCTTCTCGAGAGTGAAAGATTAATCTCAGGAAATCACGTTGGGTGTCCGCATGGCAGGGCTTCCGGAGTATACCATAGAAGAGCTGGCGAAGCACAAGGGACCCGGAGGAACGGGTGTTTGGTTCGTCTACCAGAGCAAGATCTACGACGTGTCGAAAAGCGACTTGTGGGTCGATGGCGATCACCAGGGGATGCACAGCGCAGGTAGGGACATTACAAGCGAGATGGCAGATGCGCCGCACGACGAGGAGGTCCTCGCGCGGTATCCAGTGATCGGGATTCTCAAGAAGTGATCAGTAGCGCTTGTAGTCGAGTCCTAGCCCAGGGACTTTTACACCAGGTCTCTTCACTGCGCGGCCGACCACCTTGGCTCCTCTGCCCGCGGCCTTCACGACGGCGGATGCCTCATCCTCAGGCACGACCAGGCAGTATCCCATCCCCATGTTGAAGGTCTGGTACATCTCCTCGTCGGCGACGTTCCCGAGCTTCTGAAGCACGTCGAAGACCCTGTTCGGTTTCATCGGGTCGTCGATCTCGAACCCGATGCTCTTCTTGAGTCGCAGCAGGTTCCTGAGGCCTCCTCCGGTCATGTTCGCCATGCCGTGGATGTCGAGCTTGCCCAGCAGTCTGAGCACCTGCTGAACGTAGATCGTCGTGGGCTCGAGCAATTCCAGACCGATCGATCGGTTGAGCCCCCCGATCTTGTCTCGGTACCCGATGTCGTTCTGTTCGAGTATCTTCCTAGCGAGCGTGAGCCCGTTCGAATGGATGCCCGAGCTCGGGAGCCCGATGAGCATGTTCCCAGGGTAGATGTCCTCCCCGGACACGTACTCGGTCTTCTTCACCATACCCAGGCAAGTCCCGGCGAGGTCGAACCCTTTCACCAGTTCCGGCAGAAGGGCGATCTCCCCGCCCACGATGGTCATGTTGGACAGTTTCGCACCGACATTCAGCCCCTTGCCCACCTCGGATGTGATCTTCTCATCGGCCTTGTCTATCGCGATGTAGTCCACGAATGCGATGGGCTCAGCACCTACGCAGATCGTGTCGTTCACGTTCATGGCGACGCAATCGATCCCCACAGTGTCCCACTTCTTCATCGCGTCCGCGATGAGCAGCTTCGTCCCGACCCCGTCCGTGCATAGGGTCAGCGCGTAATCCCCGAAATCTATCAAACCAGTGAAATGGCCCGGGAGGTCGATCGGCGCTCCGAACCGGCCTTTCCTCTTGTACTTCAGGTGCTTGACGAGGGCGTCTATGCTGCTGGACTTCTTGTCTATGTCAACGCCGGCCCCGGCGTAGGTCATCCTCTTGGGCATCCTGTCAACCGCCTCGGTTGGAGGATAGGCTCTGCCGACTAAACCTTTTGTGCCCCACGGTAGGAATTAATATCTTGGAGCACGGGAATCAGAGGAGCAGTGGCGAAACAGTGGCGTGCCCAGCGCAGCAGGGACAAGTACTACCGGATGGCCAAGCGGGAGAACTACCGGAGCAGAGCATCGTACAAGCTCAAGCAGATTGACCACAAGTACGCGCTCATCGAGGAAGGCAACACGATCGTCGATCTGGGGGCATCGCCTGGCGGCTGGTCCCAGGTGGCCAGGGAGCTGGGCGGCCCCGAGTCGAAGGTCTTCGCCCTTGACCTCGAGCGGATGCCGCCACTCGAGGGCGTGACATTCATCAGAGGGGACATCAGGAACGAGGCTGTCGTCGCGCGGTTGCTCGCGCTCGTCCCCCAGGGAGTCGATGTCGTCATCTCGGACATGTCTCCCGACATAAGCGGGGCGTATCCTTACGATCACGCCCGCTCGATCGAGCTCTGCGAGCACGCGCTCAAATTCGCGACTAGCGTGCTCAAGGATGGCGGGAACTTCGCCGTCAAGATGTTCTTTGGCGATCTGAGCAAGGGCTATGTCAACAGGGTCTCCAAGGTCTTCGATGAAGTGCACACGTACCATCCGAGGGCATCGCGGTCGACCAGCTCGGAACTGTATGTGATCGGCCTTGATTTTCGCGCTGGCCAGAACTAGTCCCAGAACCTCTTCGTCCTGGCGTAGTTGACCTCCGCGGCCAGGATGTCCCTGAGAAGCTCCTCCTCGTCCATCGAGTTCTTGGCGAGTATCCGGGCAGCCGAGTCAGGGCCCACGCCCCGGCCGACGAGGGCTATGACGGCCTTCTTGCCGTTGGCCATCACAAGGTTCGCGTTCTTGTAGATCCGTTTCAGTTCCTTCTTCTCCTCTTCAGAGGAGGCGCCCTTCTTCAAGACGCCGAATTGGGCTTTCACATACGGCAGCAATGCGGCCATCAGGACTCCGCCACACTTCGCGCATTTCATCTTCTCCGGGAGATGGCCGACGCTCGACCTCTTCTGAGTCCTGCAATTCAGACATACCATCACGATGTCCTCCTTGAGGAGCCGCTCCTTGAGCGCGTTCAGAACAGCCTTGTCCGCGCGCTGGGGCTGCATCAGCTCCTTCCGGGTTCCGATCGCATTCTTGCCTATCGGTGACAGCGGCCCGACCCTGAGCTCGATGATACCTTCCTGGATGCGCTTCAGGACATTCTCGGTCCCATCGATGTCCATGTTCTCCCACAGGACCTTCGCGATGGTCTCCTCGAAGATCGGCGAGTGCTCGAACACATCCACAAGCTTCGAGAGATTGAGCATCTTGTAATCCGCGCCTTTGGCGACCGCCCCGAACTTCTTGGCGACATGGACGAACTGCCATCTGAGATACGCAGAGTTGCGGATGAGCAGCCTCATGAGCTGGTGGAGGGAGTTCGCATCAGTCTCCTTGAGTATCCTGACTACGTCCGCAACCGCGACCCCGCGCGGGGTCTCCAGGACAATCGAGTAGACATCGGCCTGTACCCCGATGCTCTCCCCGAACCGGGCCATGAGCAGCCCACCAACGAGCTTCGCGAGCGTTTCGTTTATCTTGGAGCCGAAACAACAGTTGATGACGATGACGCCGTTCCCTTGTTCGATTGTGACGAGCTTGTCGGTCGGCAGGGGCAGCTCCCCCTGGCTCTTGATCCAGTTGACCAGCTGCTTCTTGGTCTTCTCGTCTCCCGGGTACAGCTCCATGGCCAGGAGACGCCTCATCGCCCCGACCTCCTGCGCCACCTCGTACGGGACAGGTATCTCCTCGCCGACCCACGAAGGGGTAGCGCCGAGCTCGTGCACCTGTTCCGCGATGACCTCGTCCTCGGTCAGCTCGATCACCCTCCATGTCCTTCCCCTGGTCACGAAGGTCGAGTACGGTTCGGCGTAGGTCGCGACGAAGCTCTCGTCAAGGGTCCCGATGATGCCGCGGGACGAGATGTCCCTGATCTTGTAGGTCCTCTCATCAGGGATCATGGAGATGTTCTCGTAGAAGTACTTCCTTCCGTTAGGCTTCCTCCTGAAGGCCCTCTCGTCGTTCCACAGCACGTGCAGGTCCGCAAGGGTCTGGAGTACCTCCTCGAAATCCTTCCTCGGCAGGTCCTTGAACGGATACGCCTTCGTCACTATCGCGAAGGCCTTGTCCTTCTCCACTCGGCTCTCGGCAAGCGTCATGGCAACGAGCTGGTTCGCCAGCACGCTGAAGGGGTTCGGCCTGATCCGAAGCTTCTCAAGCTCCTCGATCATCGCCCTGCGGGAGATCACCAGGCTCTCAGCGATCTCCTTGGGATTGGTCGCGATGATCTTGCCGACCGATGTCTCTCCCACCTTGTGGCCCGACCTGCCGACGCGCTGGATCAACCTGGTGACCTGCCTCGGCGAGTCGAACTGTATGGTGAAATCCGCGGAACCGACGTCGATACCGAGCTCCAGCGAGGATGTGCAGATGAGCGCCTTCAGGCGCTCCGACTTGAAGTCGTCCTCCATCTGGACTCTGATCTCTTTCGAGAGAGAACCGTGGTGCACTCCGACCTTGAACTCCTCATCCCAGATGTGATACCGCACACCTAGCGCTTCTGCGGAGTCTCGAGTATTGACGAAGAACAGAGT
>JBGOXV010000145.1:0-4295 GCA_041479325.1 Thermoplasmata archaeon | reverse complement strand
CATGCTTTCGACCTTGATAAACCTAGCGTATGGACTATATTTCTGGGGCCCCAGTCGGCACGAACGCCTATTCTCACTTGCCCTTCTGGATGGGTTTCTTGGCGCGAAGAAGGATATCGACATCCTTGTCCGGTTCGTACCCATGGAGACTGCTCAGCAAGCCTCGGACCGTGTCGTTGACGACCTTGGAGGCGAACTTGCCGGTCGGGATTTTATTCTCTCCGATGAATATTGCGACATCCACGTACGCTAGCTCGACGCAGTCCTCGATCCTGTGCTTCCGAGCGACGATCGCTCTCGCCAACCCTTCACAGTCGTGGCCGCATTTCCCGCAGTCGAGCCCTGGAAGCCTCGCCAGGACCCTCTCGACAGCCACCTCCGTTTGCACGTAATCCACCAGCTTCTTGAGCGACGGGTTCGTGAGCACGGTCCCCTCGGTCGGCTTCAAATCTCCGATGGCCACTTTCTTGAATGGTCCATGCTTGAGCCCCTCGATTATGATGACGTCGGGGTGGTAATCGGCCATGACCATCCTGACGATCTCGTCGATTGGTGTCTTCGAGTGCTTGATGACTGAAGTCTCTATGTCGGACGAGAAGACGACTGGATCGCTCCCTGCCTGCCAGTGCCTCCAGGTATCCTTTCCCTTGGAATCGATGCCCTTTCTGCAAGGTGCGTGCTTCACGGATGAGACTTTGTAACCCTTTCGCACGAGTGCACGGACGAGCTGTTCGACCATTGTGGTCTTTCCTGAGTCCTGGTAGCCGCAGATGCTGAGTATCATGTGGTTGCACCGTCCCCGATACCTCAACTTAAGGTAATAAATGATTTAGCCTCATCTGCCCCTGAACAACGACCATGCGATCCTTGGAAGGCTCGCCACATATGAGCTCTCCGACCAGTCAAGCTCCTCCTTGGCGCACACCGTGGACTCACTCAGATGTGCGGTTTCGGCCTTCAAGGATTCGAGGTCCTTTTCGGTGGGACCTCCATCGGCGACCATCATATCGATCCTCGAGGAGAGGGAAATCGCCGCCTCTATCCTATCCCGGGTCCCGACGGCGACATCCTCCGAGATCAGACCCATCTTGCGCTTGATCTCGTTGAGCCCCAGCCCGGCCCTGTAGGTAGAGTCCACGATCTCGTCCCTGGTCATCCAGATGGTCTCGTAGTTCAGGACGTGCTTCCAGCTGGGCTTGTCAGCAAGCTTGAGATGGTCCTCGAGCGTCCGAGCATGGACCTTGAAGCCGTGCTTCTCCGGATACTCGAAGGCGTTCCCGCCCGGGTCGAGGAACGGGGCGAGAGGGCTGATGAATGGGTGCAGTCGCTTGCCCTTGAACTTCTCATATAGCTTCTCGGTGTACCTCACCGTGTCCGCCACCGAGTCCGCGGTCTGCTTGGGCAGACCGATCATGTAGAACAGGTCGAACCTGTTGCAGCCCGCGTCAAGGAAGAACTCGGCGGATTTCTCCACTCCGACATTCGTGTACGGCTTGCCCTGGGCCTTTCTCACATCCTCGTCGTGGGTCTCCGGGGACATCTGGACGCTGAATCGCTCGGTGCTGGCGGCGACCTCCTGGGCGAACTCCTTGTCGGCCGGCGTGAAGAGCTCGAGGACGACCTCGTTCTTCACCTTCCTTTGCTTCAGCTCGGAAAGGAACTTAGTGGCGTAGGATCTGCCTGCCTGTCTTATGTCGCCGACGATGAAGGTGGCGCCCTTGAGGTATTCCTCTGCCTTGGCGACATCCTCGGCGAGCTTCTCTGGGGACCTGAATGCGGGCTTGTCCCTGCCGAAGCTCCGGGCGAACGAGTCGCACGACCCCTGACAGTTGACGCAGTTGTGCGTGCATCCCCGGACCCCGAGGGCTATCGACATCGGGTTGGATTTCCAGTTCTTGTATGGAAGACATCCGCCCAGGTCCATGTACCTGAACACCTTGCGGACCATCAGGCCGTAGTCCACCTCCACATCGTCCAGGCTGTCAGGCACGTTTGTCAGGGGATTGATGTTGAGCTTCTCGCCGGACCTCCATGACAGGTTCGGGACGGCGTCGAGCGGTCTTCCGGAGGTCAGGCAATCCATGAGCATCTCCATCGGCAGTTCCGTGGAGTCGCCCCTCATGACGAAATCAATCTCAGGATGGTTCCTGAGGATCTCTTCGTGGTAATACGATGCACTGAAACCTCCCATGACGATTGGAGTTTCGGGGTGATGCTTCTTGACAATCTTTGCGAGCGCAAGCGAGCCCTGGACGTGTGGAAGCCAGTGCAGGTCTATTCCGAACAATACGGGATTGAGGGACTTGACGAATCTCTCCGGGTCGAACCTCTCTGACACCAGCATCTTCGTAGCGATGTTGGCTATCCTAACCTGGAAACCCTTGGATTCCAGACGCGATGCGATCGTCGTGAAACCGATCGGGTACATCTCGAAGACGGGGGTCGATGGTATGAGGTCGCTGACCGGGCCTAGCAAAACTGCCCTCTTCCGGAAATCCATTATGCTTGGTGGGTGAAGGAGGACGAGGTCCGGTTGGCTCATCGCGAATTAGAGACCAACCCCGCGTTATAAAAACATATCCAGTTACACTGTGATGGTGGTTAGGAACAAGGCCGCGGTGGGGCTCGACTGGAACAGCAGGTTTCCGGCGGCGATAGTCAATACTGGAGGGTGTCATGGAGTAGCACATGGCTCACCGACTCGTCAATAAGCGTTTTATACGGAGTAACGAATCCCCAGGCAATGCTCGCTGAGCAGTATATGGGGGTCGCGGTTTTTGCGATGATAGCCCTGCTCATCCCGACGCTCTTCTTCTTCCTCTCTAGATACTTCAGGACGGACAAGCACGACCCGCGTGGAGAGACCACATACGAATGCGGAGAGCTGCCCGTCGGCGAAGCGCAGATACAGTTCCACTTCCAATATTATATGTTCGCGATAATATTCGTGGCGTTCGACCTCGTCACGGTCTTCATCCTCCTCTGGGCGCTCGTCTTCGCCGACATCGGCGACCTCGGCAAGATCTATATGCTAATGTTCCTCGGCATACTTCTCGCAGGCGTCGGATACGCCCTGAAGAAGGAGGAGATAATCTGGATTTGAAGTCCGGAGAAGGGGAACCTTCGGTTGGACAGGTCATGGTATTCAGGTCAAGGGACTTCCTGAAGTGGGCCGACAATGTCTTGGAAGGCATCCTCAGGAAGAGCCCGATAGGCGGCGGCATCGATTTCCTCACGAGAGACTTCTTCAACTGGGCGACCAGGAACTCGATTTACCCGCTTCACTTCGGCATCATGTGCTGCGCCCTCGAGATGGCGGTGGCATCGGCCCCGAGATTCGATGCACAGCGATTCGGGGTGATATACAGGTCGACCCCAAGGCAGTGCGACGTCCTCCTCGTAACCGGCCCCGTCACCAAGAAGTTCCAAGCCGGCGTCAGGCGCCTGTACGACCAGATGCCTGGGCCCAAGTGGGTCATCGCGATGGGCGAGTGCGCGATATCCGGAGGGCCGTTCTATGACAGTTACAGCGTCGTCCCCGGAGTCGACCAGTTCATCCCGGTCGATATCTACATTCCCGGCTGTCCCGCAAGGCCAGAGGCCCTGCTGGACGGCTTCATCAAACTGCAGAGGCTCATCAAGGAGAACAAGAGGGGCCTGTTGACGGGCAAGTGAAGGACAGGAGCAACGAGGATGGAACTGAGGGGGTCAGGAGCGCAGGCGGGTGCCATTGAGAGGGCGCCATCCAAGGTCGACGATATGTCCGAGGAGAGGGTCATAAGGGCACTTCTCGACGCGTTCCCGACCGCCATTACTGACTACAAGAAGTTGAAGGCCGGGGTCATTCGGGCCCGGATCGAGCGCCGCGAGCTCTACAGATGCTGTCAGTTCCTGCGCGAGAGGCTCAGGTTCGAGCACATCTCCATGATCTCAGCGGTGGAGTACGACGACAGGTTCGAGATCGTCTACCACATCACCTGCTACGGCTCGTGCCTGCTCGTGGAACTCATCACTCAGACCCCAAAGGATGATCCCTCTGTCGATTCGGTCTCATCCATCTGGGGCGGGGCGAACTGGCAGGAGAGAGAGTCCTACGACCTGATGGGGATCAAGTTCAACAACCATCCGAGGCTCGAGCGGATACTGCTTCCCAGCGATTTCCTGTATCATCCGCTCAGAAAGGATTTCAAGGGGTGAAGATGCACGGCTGAGATGTGGATCAACATGGGCCCGCAGCATCCGATGACCCACGGGCTGTGGAACCTCAGGATCAAGGTCGACGGGGAGACCATAGT
>JBGOXV010000144.1:0-4303 GCA_041479325.1 Thermoplasmata archaeon | reverse complement strand
GGTCGTCTCATTGACGAGCCCGTGGTAATGGACCCCGAACAGGTTCAGATTCATCTTTGGACCTATCAGGATGCCGATGACGACATAGCCCATCATGACCGACTGATTCAACTTGCCGGCCATCGTCGCGGCCATGAAAGCCAGGAGCATAATCGCCCCCAGCTGGAACATGAGCTCCGCCTCGGAGATCATGTCGATCTCACTTCCTGGCGACTAGAGATGATGCCCTCTGACGCAGGAAGAATCGCTCTGCATCCCATCAAAGCGGGGATGCATTTTGTGCGTACTTATAATTTGGCCAAACATCGCAGGAGCCAGATGTCCAGACCCCTAGTAGCTCTAGCTACTAGTCCGCTGTTCAACCCGTCCCGAAGATAAGCAGGAGAACGATGTAGAGCATGTAGAGCGAACCGGACGCTAGCATCACCTTGTACGTGATCCCGCCTTTCTGCCTTATCGAATAGAACATCCACGCTGACGCCGCCAAGGCGATGACGATGCTCGCGATGTTGATCGGCTTGATGATCCAGTCGGTAAACAACAGCCCGATGCTCACGGGGATGCTGCTCTGGAAGACCATCGCACCGGTGATGTTCCCGAAGCCCAGCGTGTCCTTTCCCCTCAGATACCACAGGACGCTGTTGAACTTCTCAGGAAGCTCGGTCGCTATAGGAGCGATGAGGAACGCAAGGATCATTGCCGGTATCCCCACCTGTTTAGCGACCTCCTCGACCTCCGAGACGAATATCCTCGCTCCGATTATGATTCCGATGAGCGCGCCAAGGACCTGGAGCAGGATCAAGAACAAGCCGAGCCGGCCCTTCTCCGCGTCGAACCCGAACACGCGGCACAGGTAGAGAGGCGGGCAGGTGTTCGTCTTCTCAGTCCTCTCATCAGACAGCGTTCGCCGGAGATAGAATCCGTAGGCCAGGAGGAGGATAATGGCTATGAAGTAGTTGATTGGCCCGTGATTGAACAGCTTCAGGAATCCGAGCAGGGCGGCGACGAGTGCCAGGGTGTACATGGCCATGAAGTGCTTCATGTCCCGCTCAGCATGGTCGCGCCGCACGACCAGATGCGCTTTTCGGTTGCCTCGCTTGTGGCGATAATAGAGAGTTAGTCCCCCGATGAACATCGCGAGCGTGCCGAGCATGAACGGAGCCCCGAGAATCGCGCCCACTCCGACTTCGGCCCCCGCCACCGTGCCCCCGGTGAAGATGGCAATCAGGGGCACTATCGTCTCGGGCATCGCGGTTCCCACAGCCGCCAGGACACTCCCCGTCGCGGTCTCCGCGAGCCCCATTCTGACCCCGAGCCACTCGATGCCGTTGGTGAAAATCTCGCAGCTGATGAGTATGACTATGAGGCCGAGGATGAGGACGATAACCACGGAGATATCAAGCAAAGCTACGGCACCTTGAACGGCCTATTGGCGGGACGGATTTAAAACATTCCCAGGTTGTCCGATGCTCCCCCATGGGATCGTTTCCAGTCGTCGAACACAAAACCGCAAATGTTTAAGTACGCACAATTGCTGACTTCGACGAGCATGTTCGGCATACTCAAAGGTCGCGGCATCAAGACCCCCTGGCATCTGCGAGCGCTCTACATCTCCACATTCCTACTCAGAGTGGCTTTCGGAGCCCTCCTCCTCCTCATTTCGAACTATGTCACTGGAAAGAACACTCTGCTGCAGGTCGCGATTATCGCGGTGCCCTACCCCCTTGCGGAGATGGCCACGGCGAACTACTTCGGGATCCTGAGTGACAGCAGGGGCAGGAAGACGATAATCGTGTTCGGAACGGCCTTGGCCGCCTTGATCGTCGCACTGTACACAGTCTCGAACAACGTCTGGTATCTTGCGACGCTGCATGGGATACACGGCATAGGTGCCGCTGCGACGGTCGCTCCCGCTATCGCGATGATCGCAGACTATGCGGACAAAGGGGACCGAGGCCGACAAATGGGGTGGTTCGATTACTCGACTTTCCTCGGCTACATTGTCGGCGCGGTCATGGGCGGCTACCTGATAGACGCTCTGAAGCGGGGAGGCCTGCCACCAAGTCTTGGATTCGTTGTGATCGCGGGCATACTCACGATGTCGGCCATCATGTTGTTCTTGCTAGTCAAGGAGAAAGAGACCAAGACAAAGGCAGAACATCGCGCTGGCTTTGCGGAGCTGAAGCAGGTTTTCAAAGTCCGCGAAATAAGGTTGATGTTTCCCATCTGGCTGATCATCGCGACGCTGCTCGGGATAGCCCTGACTTATCTCCCGATCATAATGCTCAACAACAAAGTCAGCGGGTCGACGATTGGGCTAATGTTCGGGGTCGCGGGTGTGGCGCTCGGCCTCCTGCAGCCGTTCTGGGGGAAGGTCTCTGATATCGTTGGCAGGATCCCGGTCATGGCCTATGGAGTGTTCAGCATATTCGGCATTGTGATCATGCTCGTATTCTTCCCGAACTCCGCATTTACATTCGCCGATCAGCATTTCCACGCCAAACTTGGCCTGATCCCATTAGCCATCTTGGGTTTGGGTGCAGGAGCATTCGTCCCTGCCGCCCTTGCGATGATGGCGGACTCGTCTAACTCGGAACGATACGGGGCGACCATGGGGCTCTACTCTTTCGCACTTGGATTCGGTGCGTTCATCGCGGAGTCGATCGGCCTTACCATAATCCTATTGACACGCAGTGCGAACGCGCCTCAGGGACTGCTTTATTTCGCCGCGGGACTGATAGTTCTGGCGGTAGTCTTGATGATGCTCTTCTTTGTGACGACCTTGGTACGCAGGCGTTCAGGGAAGAGGAAGGCAGCGACATGATAGAAATCGATGGGTCCCACGGGGAAGGGGGAGGCCAGATCCTAAGGACATCGGTCTCGCTGTCTGCAGTGACCGGGCGACCCGTCAAGATCTTCAATATCCGCTCAAAAAGGAAGAAACCGGGACTGGCGCCGTCACACATGACGGCGATCGAGGCGGCCGCGAAGATGTCGGATGCCGACACCGATGGCCTGTATCCTGGATCGGCAGAGCTGGTGTTCAAGCCGAGAGAGGTGCTGGGAGGCCGGTTCGAGTTCGATGTGGGGACCGCGGGCAGCATATCCCTCGTCCTTCAGACCTGCCTCATACCTGCAATCCTGTCAAAATCCCTCGTGAGCGTCACGGTCAGAGGCGGGACGGACGTCAACTGGTCTCCGCCAATTGACTACATGAGACTGGTCCACCTGCCAATCTTGAGCATGTTTGGTCCCTCGTGCGAACTGGAGATACGCACTCGCGGATTCTACCCCGAAGGAGGAGGGGAAGTGAGCATCGAGATATCCCGCTCAGGGGACCTGTCAGGCGTCGAACTAACCTCTCCCGGAAAGATGATGAGAATCGAGGGCGTGAGCTACGTCCAGAACCTTCCGAGGGACATCGCCACAAGGATCAACCACGCTGCCACCAAGAGGCTCATCGAGCATCGCGCTGTCAAGATCGAATCCGACTCGAGGAAAGGGGTCAGTACAGGCGCCGGGATCGTCCTTGCGGCGAGATGCGAGAACACCATCTTGGGAGCTAGCGCGCTGGGAGCGAAGGGGGTCCGCTCGGAGGTCCTTGGAGAGAATTGTGCCCTCGAGCTGATGGAGACGATGGGATCCGGTGCCACCGTGGACGAGCACATGCTCGACCAGATACTCCCCTACATGGCGCTCGCCAGGGGGAGGTCCACGATCATGGCTGAGGAGCTCACTCAGCACGCGGATACAAACATGTGGGTCATCGAGAGGTTCCTAGGAAGACGATTCAACGTTGAAAAAGTGCGGAATCTGGTCCAGGTCAGCACTGTCTAACCATACATGTTCGGCCTGGGTGCCGCAGGTGAATCCTTCCTCGTGACCGCCTGCTTCTGGATGTCCTTGATATGCGCCTCGATCCTCTGCGCTTCCTCGAAAAGGGGTTTCGCGTCGAATTCCACCCCCAGGAGGAGATCATCTATCGTCTCAAGGACAAGAGCGGCTGCCTTCGCATCGGGGAAGTCAGGATGCGCTTCTGCCAACAATGTGATGACATCGAAGTCTCGCTTCCTGCCCTCATTGAGCAGCACGCCGGCAACGCCGGAGATGACACCCTCCTCGAACGACTGGATGCCGTGTTGCTTCAGCAGTTCACGGCCCCTGACGGTGCTGGCAATCCCGAATACGAGGTCCGAGATCTCCGCGCTGTCCCTTAGCTCCGGGTCGACAACTAGCCCCTCGGGCGAGAGGATCATCTTGCACTTCTGCTCCTCCGCCCAGTCCACCATCGTGTAGGATATGG
>JBGOXV010000143.1:0-4308 GCA_041479325.1 Thermoplasmata archaeon | reverse complement strand
GTGGTGGACACCACCGGGGCCAACGCGCTGATCGAGAGCAGGACGATGGCGAACGCGATCACCGCGATCGAGACGTAGCCGCGCCTGAGCCTAGCCCGCACTCGCAGCACCCCCTCTTGGGGCCATGAGGCCGGTCATGGCGGCGCTCATGCTCACCGCATCTATCTCGGAGAGGACGATGCCCGAGTAGAACGCCCTCTCGAACAGGACCGTGATCCGCTCGACCCCGTCCTTCTGGTACCCGAGGGTCTTGAGGAGCTTCGCGACCTCCCAATGCGTCATGCTGTCGGCTATCGTCACCCGCCGCTTCTTGCGCATGAAGTCGATTAGGCCGTGGTAATACCATATGATCTGGCTGTTCGGGTCCTTCGCGCCCTCGGCCGATGCCCGGCTGCCCAAAGCGTCAAGGGAGAAGGCAGGCTCCGCCGTCAGCTCCTCCGAGGCCATGCCATCGGGCAACGGGCTGACCGCCAGAGGATTCGTCCGTGCCAATTCGATGCGGCGTTTCCTGATCTGAAGGGTTTTGATGATCACGCCAAGGATCAAAAGCATGAACAGCCAAGTGTAGTACGCGTTCGGTCCGAAGAACAGGTATGGTATCTCGAGGTTCGGCCCCGTCTGCCACCCCGGGAAGAACGGGAAGAACGGATACTGGCCTTGGTGGTACTTTGATATCTCGAAGCTAAGCTGCGCGTCGGAGTACCTCCAGATGATATCTCTGTGCAAGAACGCCGCTCGCAGTGTGTGGGTGCCACCCGGCACCCCCTCGCTCGGAATGGAGAAAGCGAATTCGCCAATGGAATCCGTGGTCAGGTTGGCGACTATTTGACCATCCATGTAGACGGTGATCCTCTGATGCGGCATGCGCTGGGAATCGTTCGCGAAGAGCGTGCCGTTCCCAACGACGTAGTATCCGGGCACGAACTTCTCGGAGAAGAGCCTCAGCTCCACCTTCGTGGGGATGTTCACGGTCACGCTGATCGACGGCGAGGCGCTGGATGCGTAAGGGATCAGTCCGTCGTACGAGGCGCTCAGCGAGTGCATCCCGAACCCGAGCTGCTCGGCTGTCCACGAGCTTCGGATCGTTCCCGTGGCATCAGTGACGGCAGTGGAGCCGGTCGCGTCCATCGTCCATTTGCAGAGTGCTCCCACTATGGTCCTGTTGTAGACGTCTTTCAGGGTCGCTCTCGCCGACACCGTCTCATCGATCGACATGAGGATCTTGTCGACTTCGATGGAGAGGGTGGTCGGCATCAGGGAGATCACGATTCCCAGATGGTCGGATGTCAGGCTCTGGTTGGTCGAGTTCGCGGTCGCCACGACCGTGTGCGCTCCAAGCATCGAGGCGTTCATCGCGATGGTGTATGTGAATTGGAATGTGCCTTGGAATGTGCCATCGGACCTCGTCGTCAAGTTGAAGATCATGTTGGCGTCGAGGAATATGCGGACGGGCTTGTTCGATTGGAAGTGTCCGTCATAGTACAGGAACCCGCGGCCGACCAGATCCTCACCGAGGTAGAGGTGATCTTTGGCGAGTGAGAGCACGAGGAGCGCCCGGTTGGGTCCCCATGGAATGCCGTTGTGTATCCTGGAATTGATATCAAGCATGACGATGCGAAGCAGGTCCCGCAGCTGCAGGATCAGGGAAGTGAGGTTGTTGGGCGTGAACGGCTGGCGCAAGTCGACCTTCATGGTCGTGATTGCATCCGCGCTCACGAGCATCTGGTCTATGACGCCGTTCATGCTGTTGTTCAGAGCGTCGACTGCGCGAATGATCTCGAGGGCGGAGGTCAGCTCGGCGTCGCTGAGATTGAGGAGCTGAGACGCGGTAACGAGTTTGGCACGGTCCTGGAGGAAGGTCACTTCCATCGATGAGAAGCTGCTCATCTCAGAATAGAGGTCCGTGAAGGGCGGGAGGAGATACGTGAGGTTCTGATAACTTCCGGCAATGTTCCGTATGCTGCTCAGTATCTGGTCGGCAGGAGCCAACACGCGGTTCACCATCTCCAAATACTGGTTCGCTCCCGAGATGTTGGTGTCATTGAGGTCCTGCAGAGAGCTCTCCGACGCACGAATCGAGGCGTTCAGGAGGTTTACCACGACTCCCAGGTCCGGGTTGGCGACGTCGTAGTTCTCGTGAGGTATCTCCGCGGATGCCGTCTGGGAGAGACCGGACAAGACCAGAATGATCAGAAGGGCGGCTGCCGGGATCTTCATCTTCGTCCCGAGAGCCCTGCCTGGGTATTCGATCATCGCACGACGAACCGATTGTGCGGCATATAAACTGTGCCCTTTCTGGGGGTCTCTGGTCATGTAACAGCTGTCCCAGCAGGACTCACCAGTCCAGCAGGTTTAATGTGAAGACGATTGTGTCAGTCTCGTTGTCCACGCTCTGGACCTCCACGAGCTTGTCGGTCGCCCTTGCGGCTCCCGTCAGAAGACATGCGCAGCCGATGCAGGCCATCTGTCTGCAGGTGTCGGGCTTCTCTCTCCTGATTGCCCTGCAGGCTTCCAGGAGGTCCCCGTATTCCACCCTCAGAAGCCACTTGCCCTCGCGCTCCTTGAAATGGAAATCCTTGACCACGCTGAGGCCGTGCTTGAGCATCTGAAGGGTCCCCTCAGCAGCCTCCAGGCCCGCGTTGCTGATCTTCGTCTCGAGTTCCATCTCGATCTTGTCAAGCAGCCCGAGCCCCAGAGGCTCGAGGACAACGCCGGGGCTAGAGCCGTCCTTTCCTGGCGAGAGGACGAGATCATCCGAGAGCGCGGTCGGAGGTCTCATTCCGGACCCGGCCGCGGGTAGGAATATCCTCTCCTTCGTCAGCCCGTGACGCGCTGGCAGATAGGCGGCATTGCCTGCGAGCGTCAGACCCGCAGTCATCCCGCTCGCCATCCTGGCTGCGGCGATCATCTCGCTCTCGGAGATGACCCTTGGTGATGTCGGCTCGTTCAAGGTTGCGATTGCGAAGAGCCCCAGGAAGATGAACCCGACAGAAGACACCACGCCGACGTTTCTCTGATCTTCGAGCACCGAGACTCGGTGCTGGAGCACTGGATCGTTTGTCTCCCCGATCTTCAGTATCTCTGCGTGTGCGCCATATGCGAACGCGATAAGGGCGATCCCGACCGCGATAAGGCTGAGACCGGCGACTCGTGAGGCCGAGAGGTCGACCGACCTTCCCGCGATTCTCAACTTCATTTTATGTTTCCCTTTCCATTTAACAAATGACCTAGTCTTAACTGCGTTTACCTGATTCCACTCCCCACTTAACAGCAAACTAAGATTTGTACGTATCCGATGGGAGCGCATCAAATCCGGTGTCTGGGGTCTCTCAAGAATCGCCCTGCCCGAGGTCTTTCCGAGACGACTCGAGCCGCGGATTTTCATACAAAAACTTGCGGTGCTGCGAGAAATCATCTCAACTTTCTGCGGACGAAAAGGGCCGAGTCAGTATGGGCAAACGTTGATAAACTAAATCGTGTATGCCTTCCGAGCAGCCCAATCGAAATGTGTTCGGGATCCGGGGGGGTTCCGAACGTAAAATGGGGGGAAAAGGCGCTTAAGAGGGAGGAGTAAGAGGATGAATCACGTCGAATCGGACAGCGTGAACGCTGTCGCAAGATGGAGAATGAGTGCGAGAATATTGGCTATATTTATAGTCTTCATAATGGTCTCGACCGCATTTGCTGCGCTCCTGGCCAGTGCTGAAGACACGCCCGGAATATGGACGTCCAAGGACGAGTATTCCCCTGGCGAGACTGTCGAGATCTATGGTGGCGGATTCGTCAAATGGGTACCAGTCACGATTACCATTTCGCATCCAGACATAGTAACTCAGACTTTTACAGCCACTCCAGACATGTATGGAAGATTTGTTTGTACTGATTATGTAGCCGAGATCGTCAATTCATACAACGTCTCTGTCACTGTCACCGCGACTCAGGTCCTCGCAGGGGGCAACCGGGTCGCTACTACGCATTTCTGGGATCCAGCCGCTTTCATTGAAGGCTGGACCCTGATGCCGCACCAGAGATTCACGACTGGTGATGTGAAAGGTTACAACGAGGGCGACAGCGTCCCGATGATCGTGGTGCTGAACAAGAAGCAGCTCCACTCGAACTCGGTGACCATGTCGATCGGTGTGGACTTCATTGACACCACGCCCTTGCATGTGCCTACATACGGCATCGATTACCTCACTCAGTATTGGTTGAACCCCCCAACGGCGCCGTTCAACACGTATACCAACTCCTCGTCGCCGTTCTTCGTCTCACCGACATCAGGAACATTGTCAGGTGTGCACCGCGACG
>JBGOXV010000142.1:0-4321 GCA_041479325.1 Thermoplasmata archaeon | reverse complement strand
GCCCAGAGGACCTTTGGGCGGCACAAGAATCAGGTTCATTTCAACGAGAAGCGCTACATGTCCCAGCTAGTTTGTGGCCCCGTGGACGTCGACCAGCTGGACTACCTCAAGCGAGATGCACACTACACGGGGGTCGCGTACGGGGTGATCGACCTCGACAGGCTCGTCGAGACCATGCAGGTCTTCAACGGGGACCTTGTCATCGAGAGGGGAGGGCTGAGCGCGATCGAAGGCATGCTTGTCGCGAGAGCGTTGATGTTCTCAGCCGTGTACTTTCACAAGACTGTGAGGATCGCGGAGCTGATGTTGGCCAAGGCAGTCGAGAAGATCGGGAAGACGGAGATAGACAACGTCCAATCCATGACCGATTCGACTCTTCTCTCTTATCTTGTAGGCAAAGGCGGCTATTTCCAGGAGATGGCCACGCTGATCAAGTACAGACGTCTATTCAAGAAGGCGTACGCCGTCCCGACGGTCGCCCTCGACCACGAGCAATGGAGGAGAGTGGATGCGATGGGGGACATAACCACCCGTCGCTCCGCGGAGGACGAGATTGCCCGACGTGCAGGTGTGTCTCCCGAGCACGTGATAATCGATGTCCCATCCAGCGAGCTCGAGATATCCGAACCCAGGATATCGCTTACTGAAGTCAGGATACTGGATGACGGCAAGGTGAAGATGCTGCCTAGGATAAGCACCATCGCGACCTCCCTCCAGATGAGGCGGTCCCATGAGTCGGCTGTGATGGTAGCCTGCCCCGAGCACGAGAAGGCGAGCGTCGCCCGGGCCGCCCGAAGGATTTTGGGCTTCTAGCCTTTCATGACCCCAATCGGCACCATGCGGGCGACCATCCTTGATATGCCAGCGCCATGTACCACCTTCACGACCGCATCCACGTCCTTGTATGCGCCCGGTGCTTCCTCAACGAGACCTTCCTTTGAAGCAGCTTTGATGTATATCTTGCGGGACTGCATCATCGAGAGGACCTGTGCATAGCTGAAGGACCTCGCTGCCTTGGTCCGAGACATCATTCTTCCGGCCCCATGGCAGGTGGACCCCCAGGTCTCCTGCATGGCCTTCTGGGTCCCCACCAGCACGTAGCTCGCCGTGCCCATGTCCCCTGGTATCAACACAGGCTGCCCGACCTTACGGTACTTCTCGGGGACTTCTGGTCGGGTGCCGTCGAAGGCTCGCGTCGCGCCTTTCCTATGCACGTAGACCTTCCGCTTCCTTCCCTCGAACTCGTGTTCCTCGAGCTTGCAGATATTGTGACACACGTCGTACACGACCCTCATCCCGAGGTCCTCCGGGTTCATTCCCAGTGCCATTTCGAAGGATTGCCGGACCCAGTGCAGGATCATCTGCCGGTTCGCCCACGCGTAGTTCGCCCCGGCGCTCATCGCCTTGAAGCAGTCCATGCCCTCTTCGGAATTCACGGGCGCGCAAGCCAGCTGTCTGTCCGGCACGTCGATGCCGTAGGTCTTCAGTGCATCCTCCATGATCCTGATGCTATCGCTCGCGATCTGATGCCCGCATCCCCTTGACCCGGTATGGATCAGAACCGTGATCTGGCCGACAGAGTCTATGCCGAATGCCTTCGCGGCCTCCGGATAGAATATCTTGTCCACCTTTTGTATCTCAAGGAAATGGTTTCCAGCGCCAAGTGTCCCCAGCTGCGGAGCTCCCCTCTGCTTCGCCTTCATCCCCACCTTCGAAGAGTCAGCGGACTTCATCCTCCCGCTCTCCTCGGACAATGCCAGATCCTCCTTGGAGCCATAGCCCTTGGATACGGCCCACTCCGCCCCGCCCTCGAGGACGTCATCCATCTCATCGAGCGACAGCCGGACCTTGCCCTTCTCGCCGACCCCTGAGGGGACGTTGTCGTATATCGAGTCGATCAGTTTCTTGATGTCTTCGGCGTGGTCCTCTGCCCTGAGGTCGGTCCGGACCAGTTTCACGCCGCAATTGATGTCATAACCTATGCCGCCGGGCGATATGACGCCCGATTCCGCGTCGAACGCCGCGACGCCCCCGATGGGAAAGCCGTATCCCCAGTGAATGTCGGGCATGGCAAGCGATTTGCCCACGATCCCGGGCATGCACGCGACGTTTGCCGCCTGTTCGGGGGCGTTGTCCTCCTTCACGGACTTGATCATCTCATCGTCTGAATATATGACGGCCGAGGTTGACATGCAGGGCTTGAATGACCTCGGAATCTCGAACCTGTAGTCGTCGAGCCTCGTCATGGTGCCTGTCCAAACCATCAATCTTCACCTTTCACTTACGACTCTATTCTCTATATATCAAGGTTATGCATGACCAGATTCGCTGGCTGGCATTCTTCATCAGAAAGTCGAGAGCTGGGCGGAAACAACCATGGAGTCAGTACTGTTTCGCTCAGGCCAGAGTATATATAGCTCCTTCGGACTAATTCCTTCTGCAACCTGAATCTGGACTCAGAGAACGAATGTGTCAGATTGCATGGTCCGCGACGAACTCTCCCCCGAGGTGTTCCCGAATTGGCCGATTACTCTACTGTTAATTGCCCGCTTTGTGGCAACAAGGTCGTCGCAGGGACAACCAAGTGTCCCGTGTGCGCGACGGACCTCAGCAACGTCGTCGCAAGGCAGGCTCAGATGTCCAGGACCGATGCGCCCGGTGAGGACTACCTTCGCAAGGAACTTCCGACGGTAGAGCTCCCCGTCGCGGAGCACTTGTGTCCGCAATGCGGCATGAGTCTTCAGGGCAACGAGGTCAAGTGTCCCCGCTGCAGCATTCCCTTGGTCAGCGAGGAGCATATGCTCGAGTGTCCCCAATGCGGGGCGCTCGCTCCGATGGGCTCCAACGCTTGTTGGAATTGTGGTGTCGGGTTCAAACAGGCCCCCATCGTGCCAGGTCCGCCGCATCCTGACGTACCCCTTCCTTTGCCGCGGCCGGAGTTGTTCCCAGGGCCGCCGACCCCGCAGGGTCCTCCCACTCCTCGACCCATTCCTACCACTTCGCCGTTGGTCCCGGCCGCGAGCGCTGGCTACGGGCTCACGAACGGAAGAGGTGCGATCAACGGAACGGGCCTGGTCAACGGGACGGGGATCACGAACGGGACCAGGGGCGGAGGCAGGCTCCCGCCGGGTTTCAAGGGGCGCGGGGCACTCGCCACACGCTGGCAGTTCCTCTCTGTGCTCATCGTGCTGATCGTCGTCGTATCGTCCTTCGTCTACCTCTCATATGCGAGTGAGAACAACAATGTCGCGATAGATGGCCGCTTCAATGACTGGTCCCATGCACAGAAGTTCACGATGAACTCTGTCGCGACCACATCCACAATCAGCGTGGATCAGTGGGCGGTGAAGACAGAGGCTTCGAGGCTGTACCTGTACCTGAAGGTGCAGGGAGCCCTGATGGGCTCGAGCAGCGTAGACAGTTTCTACCTCTTCGTCGACTCTGACAACTACGCGCAGACCGGCTACATGGTGGCCGGCCTCGGGGCAGACTTCCTGCTTGAGATCGATGGATGGAACGGCTCAGTCCAGTCGACCGCGCTGAGCAGATACAGCTCTCCTTCGGATCAACACAACTGGACGGCATGGACGGACATCGGCTCCCTCAGCACAGCTTTGGCATCCCCACAGCTCGAGGCGATGGCAGACATGTCCTTGACCCTTGGTCCAGAAACCAGATATCTGCTCCTGTCCCAGGACGCGTTGAACAAGCAGTCGATCAGCTATGTCGTCCCCAAGGAAGGCGGGTCGCTGATAATCCGTCAGGAGGCGGTCGCTTCGAGCATGCCAAACGGGGTCGTGCCATATTCTAGCAACCTAGCTCTCCTCAGACTCGACCTGTTGGCCGAGGGAGCGGGAGGTACCGTGCAGAGCATCTCCCCCGCCGTCATGGGAGCGCAAATGGCTGGTTCTCTTGGCCCCATCACACTCAAAGTCGGACAGACTCAGACGGTCGCGGTCATAGTCGACACTTCGGCATCCATCTCAGGCTCGCTGGTAACGGTTTCAGTCTCGAAGAATGGTGTCGAATCCGATTTCACTGAGGTTTCAATCATAGGCGAGCCGGCGAAGGCGTACGTGGTTGCTCCGCCTTCGGCAATAGTCATCGACGGCGCTTTCGGAGACTGGGTAGGGATGATCAGCACAGACACGGATTCTCTTCCCGTCCTAAACCCGGACATTAACATCGATGCGACCGGCGCAGTTAACTCTACTCTTGCTTCGTATTTCTATGTCAGCGTGAAAGGGCAGATATGCAATGGGTCGTTCGTGCCCACCATCAAGATGAAGCCGACTGGCGGTTCTGGCGGCGGAGGTCTTGT